>JAGWIE010000013.1 GCA_028866445.1 Rhodospirillales bacterium
TAACCTTGCCGTTCCCGGGCGTGTTCCTTCACCGCCTTGTAACGCTGGTCGTAGGCCTCGACGATCCGCGCCACCAGCGGGTGGCGCACCACATCGGCATTGGTAAAGCGCGTCACGCCGATGCCTTGCACGCCTTCCAGCGTATCCAGAGCATCTGCCAGGCCAGAGCGCGTGTTGGGCGGCAGGTCAATCTGCGAAAGATCGCCGGTGATCACCATGCGCGTGCCCTCGCCCATGCGGGTTAAGAACATTTTCATCTGCACGGCGGTGGTGTTTTGCGCCTCGTCCAGAATCACGAAGGCATGGGCCAGCGTGCGGCCGCGCATGAAGGCCAGCGGGGCGATTTCGATCTCGCCGGTGGCCATGCGCTTGGTCAGCTGGTCGCCGGGCAGCAGATCGTTCAGCGCGTCGTAAAGCGGGCGCAGATAAGGGTCCACCTTCTCCTTCATGTCGCCGGGCAGGAAGCCCAGCCGCTCGCCAGCTTCCACGGCGGGGCGGGAGAGCACGATCCGGTCCACCCTGCCGGAGGTGAGCATGGCCACAGCCTGGGCCACGGCGAGATAGGTTTTGCCCGTGCCGGCGGGGCCAAGTCCGAACACCATCTCGTGCCGGGCCAGCGTGTCGATATAAGCCGCCTGGCCCTGGCTGCGCGGGCCGATGGCGCCCTTGCGGGTGCGGATGGCGGGAAGATCTGAAAGCGGCAGTCGTGGCTCATGCGCCGGGTCTGTCATGCGCAGGGCGGCGTCCACCTTCGGGCCGTCGATCATATCTCCGCGTTTCAACTGTTCATAAAGCGCCGCCAGCGCGGCCTCCGCCGCCACCACCTGTTCAGCCGTGCCTGAAATTGCGATCCTGTTACCCCTGCAGGCCAGGCGTACGCCCAGTTTCTGTTCTATCCGGGCCAGATGCCGGTCATGATCTCCAAGCAACATCGATAGCAGCGTGTTGTCGTTGAAGGTCATGGTGAGGGAGCGCGCAAGCGCGGGAGGGGTGCGGGGCGGGGTGGCGATGATCTGGCTCAA
Source organism: Rhodospirillales bacterium (assembly GCA_028866445.1). Lineage (GTDB taxonomy): Bacteria > Pseudomonadota > Alphaproteobacteria > Acetobacterales > Acetobacteraceae > Acidocella. The sequence continues at coordinate 1,023 of JAGWIE010000013.1, forward strand.
GCGGCGATTAACTCCTTATCCAACAGAGTGCCTAACAATGAATTGGGGTTGGCGCTGGTGATTTTCACCATGCGAATCTGCCCCGTAAGGTCTGAATCATGCTGCACCACCACCGGTTGCAGCCAAAGCGAACGCCCGGCGATTTGCCCGGGGTGGCGGCCGGAACCCGTGAACAGCACCGGGGTTTCCAGCCCCACGGTGTTGAGGTTGAACGCATCTTGTTGCACGCGCAGCAGGGCTTGCAGCCCCTGCAAACGGTCATCTTTCACCGCTTGTTCCACTTGCGGCAACCCGGCTGCGGGCGTGCCGGGGCGCGGCGAATAGGTGAAGGAATAAGCCAGCGCGAAGCCGGTTTCGCGGATCAGCGCCATGGTCTCGGCGAAATCCGCATCCGTTTCGCCAGGGTGGCCGACGATGAAATCCGACGAGAACGCGATATCCGGCCGCACGTTCCGCAGTTTTTCCACGATACGGCGGAAATCATCCGCCTTATGCTTGCGGTTCATGGCGCGCAGGATTTTGTCTGAGCCCGATTGCACCGGCAGATGCAAAAACGGCGTCAGCTTGGTGTTGTCCCGGTGCGCCAAAATCAACTCGTCTGACATATCGTTGGGGTGGGAGGTGGTGTAGCGGATGCGTTCCAACCCCTCGATCTCCGCCATCTTGTCCATCAGCCGGGTGAGGCTCCAGGTGGCACCATCCAGCCCTTCGCCGTGATACGCATTCACATTCTGCCCCAGCAGCGCAATCTCCCGCGCACCTACCGCCACCATGCGCCTGGCTTCCGCCAGCACGCTGGCAACGGGCCGTGAGGCTTCCGCCCCGCGGGTATAAGGCACCACGCAGAAGGAGCAGAATTTGTCGCAGCCTTCCTGGATGGAAAGGTAAGACACCACACCCTGCGGTGCGGCGTCATCCGGCAGATGGTCGAATTTCTGTTCCGTCGGGAAATCTGTGTCGATCACCGCACCGGATTTGCGGTGCGCCTGGGCGATCAGCTCCGGCAGGCGGTGATAGGCTTGCGGGCCGACCACGAGATCGACATACGGGGCGCGCTTGGCCAGCACCTCGCCCTCCGCCTGGGCCACGCAGCCGGTCACGGCGATCATCATATTGCCGCCTTGCGCTTCCTTCATCACCCGCAACCGGCCAAGCTGGGAAAACACCTTCTCCTCCGCCCGCTCGCGGATATGGCAAGTGTTGATGATGACCATATCCGCCCCTTCCGGGGCCGCCACCGTCTCATAGCCCAGCGGGCGCAAGAGGTCGGTCATCCGGGCACTGTCATACACATTCATCTGGCACCCATGGGTGACAACATGAAGCTTGCGGGGGGGGCGGTGCGTCGTGCTCATGCGCTAAAAATCCATCCGGTTCGTCCGGTGGCAGAAACGCGGGGTAGGCTTGCAGGTCAAGCACAAAGCTTGAGAATCCTCCTGAGCATAGCGCCATTCCGCTATGCAGCGGCGCGCCGTGTCAAGAAAATTCGCGTGATTCTTTGGCGGCAGCCAGGGTCAGCCAGCCTCGGGCGCCTTGATATCCACCATGAATTCCGCGGTGAGCTTTTCCAGCGCGGTGCGGACATCCTGTGCTGAAAGCCCCGCTGGCAGGCCAAGCCGTGCTACGGCGCGGAACATGTCCTCGCCCGTAAAGGCGGCGTTTTCGATATGGGAGGAAAACTCCTCGATATTCACGCCAAGGGCGTGCAGGGTTTGGGTGACTTCGCGCACAATCCCCGGGCGGTCATTGCCCAAAAGCTCCAACGTCACCTGCTCGGGTAGCGGGGCGGACTCGGTGCCGGTAATGACGCTCACCGCCAGCCCGCTCTCCTGCAAGGCCAAGAGGCTGGTGGCAAGGGTTTTGGCCTTTTCATCAGGCACACGGACGAGGATGATCCCCGCGAAAGTGTCGGCCAGATGTGCCAGCCGACTTTCCATCCAGCTTCCGCCCTCGGCGGTAATCCGCTCTGAAAGGCTGTTCACTAGGCCTGGCCGGTCGGGACCGGCCAAGCTAACAACCAGGGATGCCATTGGCTTAGCGCTGGGTGCGCTGGCCAAAGAGCTGCAGCATGAACATGAACAGGTTGATGAAGTTCAAATAGAGCTGCAGGGCATCGTAAACTGAGCGCTTGCCGGCCATGGCCGCGCCATAGGCGGAGCCGAACTGCAGATAGCTGGTTTTGATCCGCTGAGTGTCATACGCGGTGAGGCCCAGGAAGATGAACACGCCCAGGATGGAGATGGCGAAGGCCAACGCCGAGGAATGCAGGAAGATATTCACTACCATGGCGACGATGATCCCGATCAGCCCCATGAAGAAGAAGCTGCCCCAGCTCGTCAGGTCGCGCCCGGTTACGTAGCCATAAAGGCTTGTTGCCGCGAACATCGAGGCGGTGATGAAGAACACTTCCGCGATCGAGGTTTCGGTATAGACCATGAAGATATTGGTCAGGGACGCGCCCATCGTGGCGCAGAACACCCAAAACAGCGCCTGCGCGGCGGTGGTTGAGAGTTTGTTCACACCAAAGCTTAGCACCATCACGAACACCAGAGGCGCGAAGATGGTGGCGTAAGCAAGAATGGTGGGATGCAGTGCCACGCCATAAGCGGTATTTACGGGCTGGTAGAACAGGTTCAGCAGCGCGGTATGAGAGATGGCGAACGCGATCAGGCCGGTGAGAACCAGACCGGATGCCATCCAGTTATAAACGCGCAGCATATAGGCGCGCAGTCCCGCATCCAGTGTGGCGCTGCCATAGGCGGCATAGCCAGCCTGAACAGTGCGGTAGGATTGATTCGGGTTGAAGGCCATGTGGTATATTGCTCCTAGAACGATGCCTGGGTCAGGCACACCTTACATGATTCGTCGGATCTTGTAGTTTTTCAAGTAAAATAGGGGCAAAAGCCCGCCCCTATTTCGCTACGAAGTGTAAATCACCCGGCTTTGCCGGTTAGCGCCGCCACCAGCCGGATTTTTTCGCCGCCGGGGTATCGGCGGTGCCGACCAGAATCGGCTTTACCGCCGGTTCCGCGGCTTGCTCGGGCAAGGCGGCCGGTTCAAGAGCTGAAGCAGCGTGCGCCAATACCGGCGCTTCCACCGCCGGGGCAGGCGTCTCGTCTGTCGGCTCAGTGTTTTTTGGGCGCTTCGCGGCAGGTTTGCGCTTGCGGGGCGCAGGTTTGGCAGGAACAGCCTCTGCATCGGCAGCGGCTGTTTCCTCGGCGGCTTCCGCAGCTTCTGGCTCAGCTTCCTTGCGCTTGCGCGGCGCGCGGCGGCGTTTCGGCGCGGCAGGTTCTTCTGCGGCGGTAGCAACGGGTTCGGCTGCCGCGTCTTCAGGTGCGGTGGCCTCCCCCAAAGCAGCTTCCAGGGCCAGATCAAGCTCGGAAGGCTGCTCGTCGGCAGTTTCAACCTCCGTTTCCGGCGCTGTGTCTTCGCTCACCGGACCATTCTCGTTGCGGCGGCGGCCCCGGCGGCGGCGGCGGCGTTTGCGCTCGCCACGCTCTTGCGTGGTTTCAGCGGCGGCGGTTTCGGTATCCTCTGCCTCTTCCAGCACCTCTGCCTCTACCGGTGCGGCTTCCAGCTGACGCTCGGGCTTAACAGGTGCGGGTGCTGGGGCTGGTGCTGTTTGCGCCTTCAACCGGTCCACCCGGAAATTGCTGCCGGTCAGGCTGGCATCGGGGTTAAAAATCACCCGCATGGCGTAGCGCGTCTCGATTTGCGCAAGCCGCTCACGCTTATGGTTGAACAAGTAGAAGGCGATCTCTGGCGGCAGCGAAACCGCGATTTCCGCCGCGCGGAACTTCGCCCCTTCATCCTCAATGGCGCGCAGAATATGCAGCGCTGCACTTTCCGGGCTGCGCACATGGCCCATGCCGGCGCAATGCGGGCAGGTGATCAGCGAGGCTTCGGTCAGGGATGGGCGCAGCCGCTGGCGTGACATTTCCATGAGCCCGAAATGGCTGATGGAGCCCACCTGAATACGCGCGCGGTCGTGTTTCAGCGCATCCTTCAGCTTGCGCTCGACCGCCGCGTTGTTCCTGCGGCTCTCCATGTCGATGAAATCGATCACGATCAGCCCGGCCAGGTCGCGCATCCGCAACTGTTTGGCTACCTCTTCCGCGGCCTCCATATTGGTCCGCAATGCCGTGTCCTCGATGCTGCGCTCGCGGGTGGAACGGCCGGAGTTCACGTCGATGGCGACCAAAGCTTCTGTCTGGTTGATGACGATGTAGCCGCCGGAGCGCAGCTGCACCACCGGGTTCAGCATCGCGTCCAATTGGGTTTCCACCTGATATTTGGCGAAAAGCGGCTGGCCGTCGGTCCAGAGCTGCACCCGTCGCGCATTCGCCGGCATCAGCATGCGCATGAAGTCATGCGCCGCCTTATAGCCTTCCTCGCCATCCACAAGAATATCTTCGACATCCTTGGTGTAAACATCGCGGATGGCGCGCTTGATGAGGCTCGCCTCCTCATAGATCAGTGCCGGTGCGGATGATTCGAGGGTTTTGTCGCGGATATCGTCCCATAGCCGCAGCAGATACTCGCAGTCGCGCTTAATTTCGGGCTTCGGCCGGTTGGCCCCGGCCGTGCGCACGATCAGCCCCATGCCCTGGGGAATATCCAGCTCCGCCATCGCCTCTTTCAGGCGGCGGCGATCGTTCTGTGAGGTGATCTTGCGGGAAACCCCGCCACCGGTGGGGGAGTTGGGCATCAGCACCGAAAACCGCCCGGCCAGGGAGAGGTAAGTGGTGAGGGCCGCACCCTTATTGCCGCGTTCTTCCTTTACCACCTGCACCAGCATAATCTGGCGGCGGTGGATCACGTCCTGAATTTTGTAATTGCGCAGAAAACGCTGGCGCAGGCGCCGCTCGCGGGCTTCGGCGGCATCGTCGCCATCGCCGCCGATCTGCTCCGGTGCAGGGCTTTCTTCCTGGGTATCCGATTCAAGCGTTTCAACCGTGTCGTCGCTCTGCACGGTTTGCACGCCGTTATCTTCCGCACTCTCCCCGGTTTCGACGGTTAGCGCGGGTTCCTCGGCTTCGCCCCCTGGCGGGGGGGCTGCGATGATCTCGATAGGTTTGATCTCAAGCGGCTGGGCTGGGCCGCTGGCCTCTGTTTCGTCCGCCGGCTGCTCCTCGGCATCGGCGCTGTGGGGCTCAGCCTCGGCTTCAGCTTCGGCGGCCTCTGCGGCAGCCTCGGCCTGCATATCCAGCAGCTTCTGCCGGTCCGCGACAGGAATCTGGTAATAATCCGGGTGGATTTCGCCAAAGGCCAAAAAGCCATGGCGGTTGCCGCCATATTCAACAAAGGCGGCCTGCAAGCTGGGCTCTACCCGAATAACCTTGGCTAGGTAGATATTGCCTTTAATCTGCTTGCGGCTGACGGTCTCGACGTCAAAATCCTCAAGGCGGTTACCATCCAGCACCACCACGCGGGTTTCTTCCGCATGGCTGGCATCGATCAGCATCTTTTTCGACATTAACAATATTACTCCGGCGCGCGCCGGGCAGGGTGGCCCCTTCTGGGCGTCCCCGCATCATGGGCGCGTGAAAAGGATAAAGGAAAGGGGAAGCGGAGCCGAACCGGGCTTTGGCCTTGAAAGACTGCGTGATTTCAAAAGGCAATGCGGTCATCGGTTCCATGAACTTGCCAGCGTTTGGGCGCTGGCCGTGTGATATTTTTTGTGTCTTTGGACACATCGCAGGCCGCCGGCGGGTCAAGGCCGGGTGCGGCACCACGCGCATCCTGCAACCGTAGATGACCCAAAAAACCGGGCCCTGCAAGGGGGTTGTGGGCAGGCCCGCTTTCTGGCCAAAACGGAACGGGCCAAACGCGATGATCAAGGGTAGACAGAATGGCGTGGAAATATCGGTTCGTGATTGCCGCCTGCGCCCGGTGGGAGGCCCCTTACGCCGCCGAATGGCTGAGCTATCACCGTGCCATCGGGTTCGAGCATGTTTACCTTTACTGTAACGACGATGACCCGGCCGAGCTATACGAGGCCATTCTGCCCTTCACCCAAGGGCCAGAGCCGTTTGTAACCTTCCGCTATTTTCCTGAGCAGGGGATGCAAAGGAAAATGCTGCTGCATTTTTGCGCTCATAACGGCCAGGATTCAGAATGGGTGAGCTTCCTCGACCTCGACGAGTTCTTGCGCCTGCCACCGGGCCAGACCTTGCCTGAGTATATGCGCGGCTTTGAGGACAAAACCGACTGCCTGATGTTCAATTGGGTTTATTGTGGCCCCAACGGGCATAAAACCCCACCCGAAAGCGTGCTGAAGGGCCTTACCCGGCGCCAGCCCAGCGTGCACCCGTTCACCAAGATGGTGTTCCGGTCCTGGATACTCGGCCAGCCCGAACTGTTCAGAAACGCGCCGGATTGCAGTTTTCTGCACCGGCTGCATCAATATGTGGCTGCCGATATTCGCCCGATGAATGTGCTGGGCGAAGATATGTCGGGTTACTATGATGATCCCCATTTCAACGGGCTCGCCGATGAGTGGGCTCATGACCGCAAACCGCTCAACCGGATTTTTGAGGCCAACGCCTTTATTCACCATTACGCCTTCCGCACCGAATCCGCGTTCACAGACCGCGTGGCGCGTGGCCTGGGGGGAGATTTTCATGGCCAGGACCATTGGGGGCGGGTTGCGGCGAATGAGGAGCTTCGTATCGGGTTCACCGCAAACATTAACGCCGTGGAAGACCTGGCGCTGGCCAATGTATGGGATGAGATCATCGCCGCCTCCGCGCGGCTTGGCGTAACCCCGGTGCCCGACCCGCCTGTGCCGAACGCAATAATGAAATGGTATTTCGCCTTATCGGCATCCTCATTTGGCAGCGACGCGCATGACTGGCCCTCTCTCATTCGGGCATCGGTGATTTCAGCGCGTGCAAATACCGGCCTGAAGCCATTTCTGCTTTGGGATGGCCCGGAACACGAATTTCTGAACGAGCTGCGCGGTTTAGGCGTGACCGTTATTTTCCACAAAGTTTCGTATTATTCCGCTTTAGCTGAGTACCGAAGAAATGACCCGCATGGCCTGGCAACTTCCGCCGGTTGTTTTTTGAGGACAGATATTCCGCTTGTGGAAATAGAAGACGCGTTCGTGCTTTATACCGACTGCGATGTAATGTTTCTGCGCGATCCTGTGCCCATGCTTGCAAATCTTCGCCCGGTCCATTTCGCGGCCTGCACGGAGTTCACAATTGATGATGGGCTGAATTCAGGCGTTCTGCTGCTGAATATTGCTCGAATGCGTGCGGATTATCCAAAGTTCACAACGTTTATCACAGCCAATCTGTCTCTGGGGCTCGACCAGGACATGTACCGGGCGTTCTATGCGGATAAATGGGAAAAGCTTCCGCCAGAATTGAATTGGAAACCGTATTGGGGGCGGAATACGGGTGCTACCATTTTGCATTGGCATGGAATCAAGCCGGTTCTCGTACAGAGCATGTTTGCCGATCCTGCTTTTACGACACATCCTGACTTGATGCTGCTGGTTCGGCGGAATCCTGAGGGTTATAAACATTACCTAGAATATTACGCCTATTTTCTGAGGGATCGGGCTGAGAAACCCGCGCCGAGTGGCTGCGCAGCCGTGGTGCTGGTTGTAAAGAACGAGGTGACTGACATTCTGGCGTGGCTGGCCTGGTACCGGCTTTTAGGATTCGACGCGGCCATTGTGTACGACGATGGCTCTACCGATGGCACCTGGGAAAAACTGCAACAGGCTGCCCAATTCTGGGACATAAGGCTGCACCGCACGATTGGCCCACAGGATGTGCATTACGAATTTCGCCAGACCAAATCCTACCTGCATGCTTTGGCAGCCTATGCCGGTGTGTTTGAATGGCTTGGCTTTTTTGATGCCGACGAGTTTTTGCAACTCTCCAAGCACGCAACGGTCAGAGACTTCCTGGCCTCGTTTGCAGATGCGGATGAGGTCGGCATCAACTGGTGCAATTATGGAAGTTCGGGGCATATCTTGAAGCCGGAAATTCCTGCGCCGCTTGCCTATCATTGGCACAGTTCAGTTCACACATCGGTTAACCGTCACGTAAAATGCTTTGTACGGCCTGAAAAAGTTGGGTCGGGCTGGGTGAATGTGCATTGTTTTGATGTCCCGTCAGGCCGGGCGGTGTTGGCCAATGGCCAGCGCCTGGAATGGTCTAAGACGCAAGGCATCATCGAGGGAACGCCGGATTGGTCCGTTGCCAAGGTGATGCATTACCAGTGCCGGAGCATGGAGCATTTCATCGAAAGAATGAAAAAGCGGCCTGAACTTCCTGCGACCGAGGCGCTGTGGCGGAATTACGATTTCCACGATATTGAAGATACCTCGCCTTTATCCCAGGCCGAAGCCTTACTGGCTGGGATAAAGGCGCTTACGGCATCCCCGGGGGCCAAACCACCGCCCTTGCCGGATGCGCCAGTCTTTTTCATCGGTGGATCCGATCCGGTGTTGATCGAGGAGATGCTCACCACAGGGCAGCGTGTTGTTGCCGTGGAACCAGACGCCAAGTTTTACTATACCCTCGCTGAGCAGTTCGCCGCGCCCATTGCCGAACGGCGGTTGGTGCTGGAAAATTTCGCCCCCGCCCCGCGCGGCGGGGAAATTGCGCTGCTAACGCCGGGTGATGGCGGTCGGCCTTATCATGTCGTCACCATTTCCTGGGAGGAACTGGTGGCCAAGCATGGCCACCCAACCCACGTGCATATGGGCGGTGAGGTACCTGGTTTTCCGGCCCTGCCGGGCTAAAATAAAGGGCTTGCGTTTCTTCGCATTTGCAGCAAAAATATGCACGGGAAGGGTATGAGACACTAAGGGGTTGTCATGCCTGATTATAGGGCGCCGGTTGGCGGTCTTTCTGTTGCCAATATTTTCCATGATTTTGTTAACAATGAGGCCCTGCCGGGTACCGGGCTGGAGCAAGCGGCGTTCTGGGAAGGCTTCGCGGCGCTTCTAAAGCGGTTTACCGCCACAAATGCCGCGCTGCTCGCCAGGCGGGATGAGCTTCAACAGCAGATGGATGGCTGGTACAAAGCCCAAAAGGGCAAGCCGCATGACCAGGCGGCTTACGAGGCCTTTCAACGTGAAATCGGCTATCTCCTGCCAGAGCCGCCGGCATTCGCGATTGATACGGCCAATGTGGATGACGAGATCGCCCATATCCCCGGCCCGCAGCTGGTGGTGCCGGTTTCCAATGCCCGCTACGCCCTGAATGCTGCCAATGCGCGCTGGGGTAGCCTTTATGATGCGCTTTATGGCACTGATGCGCTGCCGGAAACCGATGGTGCGGCGCGCGGCGATGTGTTCAACCCTGTCCGGGCGGACCTGGTGATTGCCCGCGCCCGCGCCTTTCTGGACGCGAATTTTCCGCTGGAAGACGCCAGCCACGCCGATGCGTTGGAGTATACAGTGCAGAATGGCAGCCTGGTGGTGCTGACGCCCTCTGGCGATGCCGTGTTGAAAAACCCCGCGCAATTTGCAGGTTATAAAGGCGTCCCCACCAACCCCACGGCCGTGCTGCTGAAGAACCACAATCTGCACACAGAAATCGTCATCGACCCCGCGCATCCCATCGGCAGGAACGACACCGCCCATATCGCCGATATCATCCTCGAAGCGGCGGTGACGACCATTATAGATGCTGAGGATTCCGTGACCGCCGTGGATGCGCAGGACAAGGTTTTAATCTACCGCAACTGGTTGGGGCTGATGCAGGGCACGCTTTGCGCCACGGTAGAAAAAAACGGCAAAAATTTCGAACGTAAATTGAACCCTGACCGTGAATATACGGCACCGGACGGCTCGACATTCAGCCTGCCTGGCCGTTCTTTGTTGCTGTTCCGTAATGTCGGCAACCACATGATGACCGATATCATCACCCAGGATGGCGCAGAGGTGCCGGAAACAGTGATTGACGCTGTACTCACCGCGCTGATCGCCAAGCATGACCTCGCGGCACGGCGCAATTCCCGCAAAGGGTCGGTTTATATCGTGAAACCCAAGCTCCATGGGCCAGAAGAGGTGGCGCAGGCCAGCGCCTTATTCGGCGCGGTGGAGGCATTGCTCAAAATTCCAGAAAATACCTTGAAAATGGGCATCATGGATGAAGAGCGCCGCACCAGCGCGAATCTCAAGGCTTGCATCCATGCCGCCAAAAGCCGTGTTGTGTTCATCAATACCGGCTTTCTGGACCGCACCGGAGACGAGATTCACACCTCCATGGAAGCCGGGGTTTTCCTGCGCAAAAGCGACATCAAAGCGCAACCCTGGATTAAATCTTACGAAGACCGGAATGTGGATTTTGGGCTGGAATGTGGGTTGCAGGGCAAGGCGCAAATCGGCAAGGGCATGTGGACGGCGCCAGACCAGATGGCGGCGATGCTGGAGCAGAAAATTGTTCACCTCAAAGCGGGGGCCAATACGGCCTGGGTGCCTAGCCCCACCGCCGCCACGTTGCACGCGCTGCATTATCACACAGTGGATGTGTTCGCCCGGCAGGATGTGCTGAAAAGCCGTGCGCCCGCCAGGCTCTCAGATCTTCTCACCGTGCCGCTGGCTGAGGGCGTGAATTGGAGCCCCGAGGAGATTCAGCAGGAGCTGGACAATAACTGCCAAGGTCTGCTGGGCTATGTGGTGCGCTGGGTGGATCAGGGGGTTGGCTGCTCGAAAGTGCCGGATATTCACGATGTGGGGCTAATGGAAGACCGCGCGACGTTGCGCATCTCCTCCCAGCATATCGCCAACTGGCTGCATCACGGCATTGTGAGCCGGGAGCAGGTGATGGCAACGCTGCAACGCATGGCCCAGGTGGTGGACAGGCAGAATGCGAACGACCCTGCTTACAGGCCGATGGCGCCCGCCTATAACGGCCCGGCCTTCAAGGCGGCGGTGGACTTGGTGTTCGAGGGGGTGAAACAGCCCAACGGCTACACCGAGTTCATTCTCACCCGCCGCCGCCGCGAGGCCAAAGCAGCCTGAATCTACACCCGGCGCAGGCTGAGCTTGGGGGGCTTGGCCGTGCCGGGGGTTTGTATGCCCGCCACTTCGTGCGGCACATAAGGTGCCTCAACTGCCGCGATGTCCTCAGGCGAAAGCTTCACATCCAGCGCGCCCAGCGCATCGGTAAGATGCGCTGGCTTGGTCACGCCGATAATCGGCGCGGTGATTTCCGGTTTTTGCAACAGCCAGGCCATGGCAACATGCGCCCGGCTGATGCCCTTGGCGGCGGCAACCGTGGCGACCGCCTCCACCACCTTGCGGTCCTGCGCTGCCGTATCGGTATAGAGAATTTTCTGAAATGCATCGGTTTCTGAGCGCGCTGTGGTCTCTGCCCAGTCGCGGGTGAGCTTGCCACGGGCCAGCGGGCTCCACGGGATCACCCCCACGCCCATATCCGCGCAGAGCGGCAGCATCTCACGTTCTTCCTCGCGGTAGATCAGGTTCACCTGGTTCTGCATGGAGATGAATTTTGTCCAGCCATGCATCTGCGCGGTGTATTGCGCTTTGGAAAATTGCCAGGCGGACATTGACGACGCGCCGATATACCGCACCCGGCCGGATTTCACGATGTCGTGCAGCGCCTCCATGGTTTCTTCGATCGGCGTGGCATCGTCCCAACGGTGGATCTGGTAAAGGTCGATATAATCCATCCCCAGCCGCGCCAGGCTGTCATCCACCGCGGCAAACAGCGCCTTGCGCGAAAGCCCGCCGGTATTAGGCGCGTTGCGCCACGGCATGAAGGCTTTCGAAGCCAGAACGATTTCGTCTCTGTTGGCAAAGTCGCGGAGCGCCCGGCCGGTAATCTCCTCGGAGGTGCCTTCGGAATAGGCGTTGGCGGTGTCGAAGAAATTGATGCCCGCTTCCAGCGCCTGGCGAATGATGACGCGGCTTGCGGTTTCATCCAGCGTCCATTCATGGGCACCCCGCGTTGCCTCGCCAAAGCTCATGCAGCCAAGGCACAGGCGTGAAACATTCAGGCCTGTCGGGCCGAGATGACGATATTGCATGAAATTGCTTCCTTACTTTCGATGATATCGAACGATATGGGGCGCGATGCGGGTTAACCTACTCCATCGCCCAGGCCAAAATTGCCTTTTGCGCGTGCAGCCGGTTTTCCGCTTCGTCGAACACCACGGAGGCCGGGCCGTCGATCACCTCAGCCGCCACTTCCTCACCGCGATGTGCGGGCAGACAGTGTTGAAAAATCGCCCCTTTAGCAGCCTTGCCCATCAGTTCGGCGGTTACTTGATAGGGTGCGAAGGCAGAAGCGCGGGCGGCGGCCTGGTCCTCGGAGTCGGACATTGAAAGCCAGGTATCCGTCACCACGCAGGCGGCGTTTTC
>JAGWIE010000278.1 GCA_028866445.1 Rhodospirillales bacterium
AGAAACAGGGTAGGCTGGTCTGAAATTGCGGCCTGCGTGAAGCCGCTGGTCAATGCCGCCAAATCATGTCCGCCCAGATTGGTCATCAGCCCCGCCAGATCAGCGTCGCTCAGCGGATCGATGATCGCGCGCAGGCCACGGCTCTTGCCCATGTCTTGCAGCAGAGCCTCGCGCCAAGCGGCACCGCCCTGGAAGGTGAGCGCGGAATAAACCGAATTCGGGCAATCATCGAGCCAACCGCGTAAGGATGAGCCGCCCGGTCGCGCAAACGCCGCCTGTAACGCCCGGCCATAGCGCAACGTAATCACGCGCCAGCCCATGTCCCGGAACATACCCTCAAACCGGCCAAACAGCCGGTCTGGCATCACGGAATCCAGGCTCTGGCGGTTGCAATCCACCACCCACCATACGTCCCGCACATCGTGTTTCCAGCCTTCCAGCAGGGCCTCGTAGATATTGCCCTCATCCATCTCCGCATCGCCGGCCACAGCCACATTGCGCACGCGCGGCAAACCGGGTTTGGCCAGCCCATGCGCCTGCACGTAATCCTGGACGAGTGCGGAAAAGCTGGTGATCGCCACGCCCAGCCCAACTGAGCCGGTCGAAAAATCGATCTCAGCCCCATCCATTGTTCGCGAAGGGTAAGCCTGCGCGCCACCCAATCCCCGGAAGGCTTCCAGTTTTTCGCGGCTTTGCCGGCCAAACAGGTAATTAACAGCGTGCAATACGGGCGAGGCGTGGGGCTTTATGGCCACTCTGTCCTGCCGGCGTAGCGCGCCGAAATAAAGTGCTGCCATAATCGAGGTTACGGAGGCGCAAGAGGCCTGATGCCCGCCAATTTTCTCGGCGGTGGGGTTTGGGCGGATATGATTGGCGTTATGTATAGTCCAGGCCGAGAGCCAGAGCAGCTTGCGCTCTATGGCCGCCAGCGTTTCCAATGTGCCCGTGCCTTGCCCCAGCGGCCGCATGTCGTTCATGCAGGCACTATAGTGCGTTTTATATTCTGGTAAAATGCACTCCCCGCCCGGCAGAGCGGGAAGCGCGGAAGGCTGAACCGGGGCTAATAACCGGATGAAGACCCAATGATGATGCTGGCAATGATGCCGCTGGTAATGGCGATCATGATATATTGGTCACCGGAGCGCACCCACTCATAACCAGGCGGCGGCGCGTGCAGGTGATAACGGTCCCACTCACCATGGCCGACGATAAAGCGTTGCCCACTATAGTGGTCACCGCGTGCCCAACGGCCATCAGGGCCGCTCGGGCCGTGGTGATAGCTTCCATGGTCATCTTGCTGCCCGCCCCCTGGGCCCATCGCGCCATGCTGGCTCTCATGGTAGGCCTGTTGGTCTCCTGGGCCAGAAGGACCCTGATGATCCTCATGGTAGGCCTGCTGGTCCCCCGGATACGCTGGGCCAGCCGGGCCGTGCGGGCTTTCATGATTGGGCGGCTGGCCGCCAGGGCCCATCGCGCCGTGCTGGCTCTCATGGTAAGGCTGCTGACCCGGTGCTGGCTGGGCCAAAGCGGGACCAACCATAATGGCCAATGCCGAGGCACCGCAAAGAAGCATTCTGGTAAAGCGCATTGTCTTTAACTCCGTTCACTACGTCCTATTAGGTCAGCGATTCAGGCTTTTTTAGGCCGCTTGAGCGTCATTCTGGTGATTATCGATTTATCCACCCTGTGCCAGCCTGCCCAGCAACGGCGGCAAATCCTCGGCCAGCATTCCTGGTCCTGCCTCGTTTGCAGCCTCACCATGCAGCCAAACGCCAGCGCAGGCGGCGGGGAAGGGCGCCATGCCGCGCGCCAGCAAGGCTGCGATCAGCCCGGCCAGAACATCCCCCGTGCCGCCGGTGGCAAGCCACGCGGGCGCATTGGCGTTGATGGCCGCCAGAGCGCATGGTGCCGCGACAACCGTATCCGGCCCTTTCAATACCACCACAGCGCCGGTGAGCATCGCGGCGCGGCGTGCGGCGGTCAATTTGTCAGGGCCAATTGGGCCAAATATTCGGGCAAATTCGCCCTCATGCGGGGTGATGACCGATACCCCGCGCAAGCGTTCCGGCATTCCGGCACAGGCGGTCAGCGCATCGGCATCGGCCACAATAGCCAGCCCTCCAGCCGCCACCAGCCGTGCCAGCTTTTTGCCAGCCATTTCAACACCCAGCCCCGGCCCCGCCACCCAGGTTTTGCGGCGCTTATCTTCCAGCAGCACGCGCAGTTTCTCATGCCGCAGCAAGATCCCGGCCTCGGGCAAGGGTGCGGCATGTTTTGCCGCGATGCTCACCATGCCTGCCCCCGCGCGCCGCGCCGCCATGGCTGCCAGCCGTGCCGCACCAGGCAGCGAGCCTGAGAGAATGGTTACGTCTCCGCTGCTGTATTTATGCCCGGTGGCTCCGCGCGGCGGCAGGGTGAACAAGGCCGGGCTGTTTTCCCAGGTATCCGGCCCTATCTGGCCGATAACTGCATCCTGCATCCCGATATCGCAGAGCAATACCTCTCCGCACAAAGCCCGGCCGGGATAAAGCAAATGCCCTGGCTTCTTGCGCACGAAAGTGATGGTGAATTCCGCCTGGGGGGCGAAGCCGCGCATTTGCCCGGTGGCCCCATCCA
>JAGWIE010000279.1 GCA_028866445.1 Rhodospirillales bacterium
TACCGCGAGCCCAGCCACTGGGCGCTGACACCTGACCGCTCCCAGCTTCTGGTAGCCGATGCCTCGGGCAATGCGGTGTTCATGTACAACCCCAGCACCGGCGCGCCGCTGGGCATTAAACGCATCGCCGACCCCTATCAGATCGGCTTTACACCAGATAATCGCTATTTCATGGCCAACGCGCTGCGGCTGGATTTCGTGGATGTGTATGACGGCGCCACGCTGGAGCTGGTGAAGCGTTTCGAGCCTGGCCGCTGGCCAAGCCATCTGGATTTCTCGCCGGATTCGCGCTGGTCCTTCAACTCCATGCAGAATTCCAACACGCTGGTCTCGCTGGACCTTACCACCATGACCGAACGCTGGCGCGTGAAGGCTGGCACCACCCCTGCGGGCGTGCTGTGGCTGAATGGCCGGGTGCTGGTCTGCATCATGGGCGAAGGCGGCGTGGTGGAAATCGAGCCGATCTCCGGTGCCATCACCCGGTTCCAAAAAACCGGGGACGGCGCGCATAACATCTTCCTGGATGAGCAGCGGCACATCCTCTACGTCTCCAATCGCGGCCCTGGCCAAACCTCCCTCACAGCACTTGACCCCATTACGTTAAACCCAATCCGCACCTACCCGCTTCCCGGCGGGCCGGATGACATCGCCATCGCCCCTGATGGTAAAATCTGGGTGGCCCTGCGCTTTGCCGAAGCCGTGGCGGTGCTGGACCCCGAGACCGGCGATTACACCACCATCCCGGTCGGGCGCTCTCCGCATGGCATTTTCCTAAGCACCATGCTGAAGCAGAAAGGCCAGGTTACGGCGGAACGGCTGCGTTAGAGCTCGTAAATTCCGCCGGAAGCGCCTATATTCGCGGCGTGCGCCACGGCGCTAACCGCCACCGCTACAGGCCGCAACCATGCAGAGTCTTGACCGTCTTTTCTCCATCATCGCTGGCAATATGGACCAATGGGCGGTGCTGCCAGTGCTGTATTATTTCCACTGGATGGCGTGGGACGATCTGGCGTTCGACTGGTGCCTCATCTGCGTTTACGGCCTGTTCGCAGTGCTGGTAACTTATGCCGTTTGCGTGCCGCTGGAGCTTTGGCGCCCGGTGGAAACATGGCCAAACAAAAAAGCCGTGCTGGTGGATGTGTTTTACACGTTGCTCAACCGCGTCGGCGTGGTGCCCATCGTCACCTTCGTGCTGTTCTACCAGGTGCAAACCTGGTCCACCGGCTTTCTGGTGGAACGCGGCTTCATTCCCCCCACGCTGGAAAGCCTGGTGCCCTTTCTGCTCGGCCGCCCGCTGCTCACCTTCCTCATCTACGCGCTCATCCTGGATTTCGCCGATTACTGGCGCCACCGGCTCTCGCATTCCTTCCGTTGGTGGTACGCGCTGCACGCTTTGCACCACGCGCAACGGCAAATGAGCTTCTGGTCCGACGACCGGAACCATTTGCTGGATGACACCATCAGCTTTCTCTGGTTCTTCATCATCGGCCTCATCATCGGCATTCCGCCGCTGCAATTCCCGCTGCTGGTGCTGGCGCTGAAATTCATCGAAAGCCTGAGCCACGCCAATATCCGGCTTTCCTTCGGGCCGCTGGAATGGCTGATCGTCTCGCCCCGCTTTCACCGCTTCCACCACGGCCTGCGCGCCGCCGGTCGCAATAGCTGCAATTACGCCTCGGTGTTCCCGGTGTGGGACATTATTTTCCGCTCCGCCGATTTCCGCGATGAATACCTGCCCACGGGTGATGCCCGCGCGCCCGAGGCCCTGGCGAGCGGTTCTTACCTCGCGCAGCAGGCCACGGGCTTAAAATTATTCTGGCAGGCCTTGGGAAAAAGCTGGGCCTCCCTTGGCATTGGCCGCGCGGCGTAATAAGCCGCGAGCATGGAACAGAAGATCAAAAAAGTCGTCCTGGCCTATTCCGGTGGTCTGGACACCTCCGTCATTCTCCGCTGGCTGCAGAACACCTATAAATGCGAGGTGGTGACCTTCACGGCTGATCTCGGCCAGGGGGAGGAGCTGGAGCCGGCCCGCAAGAAGGCCGAGATGTTCGGCATCAAGGAAATCTTCGTCGAGGATCTGCGCGAGACCTTCGTGAAGGATTTCGTGTTCCCGATGTTCCGGGCCAATGCGCTGTATGAGGGCCAATATCTGCTGGGCACCTCCATCGCCCGCCCGCTCATCGCCCAGCGGCAAATCGAGATCGCCGAGATGGTCGGCGCGGACGCCGTCTCCCACGGCGCCACCGGCAAAGGCAACGACCAGGTGCGCTTCGAGCTTGGCTATTACGCGTTGAACCCCAATATCCGTGTCATCGCCCCCTGGCGTGAATGGGAGCTGACCAGCCGCACCAAACTGCTGGAATATGCCGAAACCAACCAGATCCCCATCGCCAAGGATAAGCGCGGTGAGGCCCCGTTCTCCGTGGATGCGAACCTTCTGCACTCCTCCTCCGAGGGCAAAGTGCTGGAAGACCCCGCCATCGGGCCGGATGAGATCGTCTATCAGCGCACCATCTCGCCGGAGGCCGCACCTGATGTAGCCACCGAAATCACCATCGATTTCAGCCAGGGCGACGCGGTGGGCATCAATGGCGAGGCGCTCAGCCCGGCCACCAT
>JAGWIE010000280.1 GCA_028866445.1 Rhodospirillales bacterium
GCAACAGCCTCGCCAATTTTCTTAATCCAGCGGGCGATGGTGGCGGTGGAAACGCTCTCGCCTAGCGTGGGAACCTTGATCTCGGCCGACATGGAAACTCCTGTTTTCGTTGCCGTGTAAAAGGGTTAGACGCTCAACGCCTCATTGACCAGGGCCGCCTGCCCGGCGGTATACACTTTGGCGAGGCCAGGGGCTGGCGAGGCCATGGCGGGGCGGCCGACATAGCGCGGGCGGCGGCCATTATTATTGCTCAGGCAATTCATCACGGTCTCTATCCGTCTGTCCACAAAGACCCACGAGCCATTGTTTTCCGGCTCTTCCTGGCACCAGACAATCTCGGCGTTTTTATAGCCCTCTATGGCCGCCTTCAGCGCCTTTGCTGGAAAGGGGTAGAGTTGCTCCAACCGCACAATCGCCACATCCTTAATGCCGCGTTCGCGCCGTTCGGCCAGCAAATCGTAATACACCTTGCCCGAGCACAGCACCACGCGCTTCACGGCTTCCGCCGCCACCAGCTCGTCGGTCTCGGGCAAAACGAATTTAAAGCATGTGCCCTCGGCGAAGTCGCTCAATGGCGAAACCGCGAGCTTGTGGCGCAGCAGAGATTTCGGCGTCATCAGCACCAGCGGCTTGCGGTAGTTGCGCTTCATCTGGCGGCGCAACGCATGAAAATAATTTGCCGGGCTGGTGAGGTTGCCAACTACCATGTTGTTCTCAGCACAAAGTTGCAGATAACGCTCCAGCCGGGCGGAGGAATGCTCCGGCCCCTGGCCTTCCTGCCCATGGGGCAGCAGCATCACCAGCCCGGACATACGCAGCCATTTAGTCTCGCCGGCGGCGATGAATTGGTCGATAATCACCTGCGCGCCATTGGCAAAATCGCCAAACTGCGCTTCCCACAGCACCAGCACAGAAGGGTCTGCCAGGGAATAGCCGTATTCGAAGCCAAGCACGCCTGCCTCCGACAGCAGGGAGTTGAATAATTCAATCCGCGCCTGGCCCTCGCGGATATTGTTCAGCGGTACATATTCGTGCTGGTTGGTCTGGTCGACCAATACGGCATGGCGGTGGGAGAAGGTGCCGCGCTGCACGTCCTCGCCGGAAAGCCGCACGCGGTGGCCATCAAGCTGTAACGTGCCAAAGGCCAGCGCCTCGCCAGTGGCCCAGTCGATCCCCTCGGCGGCCTCGAACATCTGCTGCTTGGCTTCAAGCTGGCGGGCGATCTTCGGGTTCAGATCGAAATTCTCGGGCGGGGTGTAGAGTGCTTTCCCAACTTCCTGTAGCTGCGCCAGCGGGGCGGAAGTCACGCCATCAAGCTGCTCCATATCGTCACCGGCCTGCGTCAGCCCGGCCCAATGGCCTTCCAGCCAATCCGCCTTGTTGACCTTGTAATCTTTCGCGCCTTCAAACGCGGCTTCCAGCGCCTTGCCGTATTCATCGGCCATGGAAACTGCCTCAGCGGTGGAAACCGAGCCTTCCTTGGCCAGTTTTTCAGCGTATAGAATGCGCGTTGTCTGCAACGCACGGATGGCCTTGTACATGATCGGCTGGGTGAAGGCCGGTTCGTCGTTCTCGTTATGGCCATGGCGGCGGTAACAAACGAGGTCGATCACAACATCGGTAGCAAATTCGCAGCGGAACTCAGCGGCGAGCTGTGCCGCGTAAACCACGGCCTCAGGGTTGTCGCCATTCACGTGAAAAATCGGCGCCTGAACGGATTTAGCCACATCCGTGCAGTACATGCCCGAAAAGGCGTGTGCGGGCACGGTGGTGAAGCCGATTTGGTTGTTCACCACCAGATGCACAGAGCCGCCTGTGCGGTAACCGATGAGCCGGCTCATCGCCAAGGTTTCATACACCAGCCCCTGGCCGGCAAAGGCCGCATCACCATGCATCTGAATCGCCATGGCAGAGCGGCGGCTGTCGTCGCCCGCCATGTCCAGCCGGGCACGGATCTTGCCCACCACCACAGGGTCCACCGCCTCAAGATGCGAGGGGTTCGGCTGCAAGGAAAGATGCACCTGGTTGCCGTTGATCACCACATCTGTGGAGGTACCGAGATGGTATTTCACATCGCCGGAGCCCTGCACGTCATCCGGCTTAGCCGAAGCGCCGCCGAACTCAGAAAAAAGCGCCACCAGCGGTTTTTTAACAATGTTGACGAGGGTATTGAGGCGGCCGCGATGCGGCATTCCGATGGCGATTTCCCGCACGCCCTTGGCAGAGGCGGCTTCAATAATGGCGTGCAGCGCCGGAATGGAGCTTTCACCGCCCTCCAACCCAAACCGTTTTGTGCCGACGAACCGCTTCTGGCAGAAGGTCTCGAAGGAATCCGCTTCGGTAAGCTGCTTAAGAATTCTGGCCTTGGCTTTTTTATCATAGGCGGAAAGCCAGGGCGCACCCTCAATGCGCCGTTGAATCCAGCCCTTCTGAACGGGGTCCTGGATGTGCATGAACTCGACGCCGATTTCCCCGCAATAGCTTTGTCGCAGCGCCGCCAGCACCTCTTTCAATGTGGCGGTGTCGAACCCCATAACGCCATCCAGAAAAATGGGGCGTTCCAAATCCCCGGCTTCGGTGAAGCCATAGGAGGCCGGGTCGAGCTCGACATGGTA
>JAGWIE010000281.1 GCA_028866445.1 Rhodospirillales bacterium
GGGTGACCGAGAAATATAAGGTGAGTGGCGCAGATTTGGCTGCGCAGGGTTATGAGGATGTGGACCCGGCAGGGCTTTATTGGTTCCAGCGGGTTTGGGATACGCAAAGCGAAACCTGGTTTTTGCCTTGGGCGGTGGATGATGCTTTGGCGCAGCCGGTTATCGATGAGAGTCGTAGCGTGGTGCATGGGCTTGGGTTTGTGCCGCTGGTGTGGATTAAAAATCTACCCGGAGGGGATGGCGTTGACGGCGCCTGCACGTTTAAATGTGCAATCGATACGAATATTGAGATTGACTACCAGTTGAGCCAGGCCGGGCGGGGGCTGAAATATAGCTCTGACCCAACGTTGTTGATTAAAGAGCCTGCTACGAGCGACAGCGAGATTGTGAAAGGTGCTGGCAATGCTCTGGTGGTTTCAGAAAAAGGCGATGCCAAACTGCTGGAGATTGGCGGCACCGCGGCGGAAGCTGTGATTTCCTACGTGCGGACATTGCGAGAGTTTGCGCTGGAGAGCGTGCACGGCAACCGGGCGAGTGCGGAGAAGTTGGGGGCACCACAATCCGGCCGGGCACTGGAGCTAATGAACCAGGGGCTGATCTGGTTAGCGGATAATCTGCGGATTTCATATGGCGATGGCGGAATTCTGGCATTGGCGAGAATGGTGGTGAAGGCTTCCCAGATGTTTCCGCTGACGGTGCGCGGCGAAGCGGTGCCACCGTTGGATATGAGCCAGAGGCTGAGTCTACGCTGGCCACGCTGGTATCCGCTTTCCGCCGATGACCGGTTGAAAGAGGCGCAGGCGGTGGCTGCGTTGGTGAATGCTGGCCAGATGTCTCGTGAGGCAGGGGTGAAGGCGACGGCGGCGATGAATGACATCGACGATGTGGAGGCCGAGTTGAATGCGATTGGTGAGAGTGCGGCATGAATGATGAAGTGACCGAAGATTGGCGGGCGCGGGCCGAAGCGGCGGAGGCGGCGTTGGAGCAAGCGGGGGCGGAGGCGAAGGCGCGGATTATTCGTGCCGAGTTGAAGGCCGAGGCGGTGAAGGCTGGCATGGTGGACCTGGATGGGTTGAAGCTGATTGAAGCCAGCGCGTTGCAGGTGAACGAGGATGGCGAGGTGGAAGATGCGCCTGCTGTGCTGGCAAAGCTGAAACGCGCGAAGCCATGGCTGTTCGGGGGCGGGAAGTCGTCGTCGTCGACATCGAGCGCGCCGAAACCGGAGCCGCTACGCCAGAGAATGGCGAGCGAAATGAGCCGCGACGAGTGGCTGAGCGCGCGAGCGGCACTGCTGAAGCGCAGGTAAACTGTTGGTCTGACACGTTGATCGACGTGCCTGCGAGGATGCGGGCGCGGGTGGAAAATTGCGTTTATATTCTGGGGATTTTACGAGATGGGTATTCAGAACTTCCCGGCTGCGTTGCAGCCGATTATTCAACAAGGGTTTTTGGAGCGAGAGTTTGAAACCGCGCTGAAATCTCGCCTTGGCTACCGAATGATTGCGGACCGCGAAGAATTTGCTGTTGGCATTGGTGAGACGCTGACCAAGACGCGCGCTGGCCTGAAGCCGAGCGTGACGACGCCGCTGGCGGCCGCGAGCAATACCAATCTGGATAACGGTTTGGCCGCTGGCAATTTTGGCGTGGAGCAATATACCATCGCGCTGAATTTTTATGCGGCGACGCAGGATTTGAACATGGTGACGAGCCGTGTTGGCATTGCCTCGCAGTTTTTGTTGAATGCCGCCACCAATGGCGAGCAGGCGGCGCGGAGCCTGGACGAGCTGGCGCGTAATGCCCTGTTCGCACCTTATTTCGGCGGGAATACCCGTGTTGCCACGACTTTGGCCAGCGCCGGGCCGGTGGTTGAAGTGGATGATATTCGCGGCTTCCAGAATGTGTTCGTGAATGGGGTGCAGGTTCCGGTTTCGGCGGGTGCCCCGCTTTCTGTGAGTGTCGGCCTTGATCTTTATACGTTGGTGGGTGTTGTGGCTGATGCGACCAATGCCTCCACCGCACCTGGCGGTATCTCCGGCCAGTTGACATTCTCGACCAGCGTGACCGTGGCGGATGGCACCGCCGGTAATGCGGTGAAGGCGGCGACGGCCAGCGCGATTGTGCGACCGGCGAACCGGTTGAGCACTGCCGCCTTGCAGGCAACCGACATGCTGACCATGGGCAGTTTGCTCGACGCTGTGGCGCTGCTGCGGCGCAATGCGGTGCCGACTGTTGAGGGTGTTTATAACTGCTATCTCGACCCGGTTTCCGCACGGCAGTTGTTCTCTGATGCGGATTTCAAGCAATTATTTCAGGGTGCGACTTCGGCCAATGCGGTGTTCCAGCAGGGCATGGTGAGCGACTTCCTTGGCTTACGCTTTATTACCACGACCGAGGCTTATGTGCAGGCGCATCCCAGCATTTCCGGCCTGAATGTGCGCCGGCCGATTGTTTGCGGGCAGGGCGCGCTGATTGAAGGCGATTTTGCCGGGATGGCCGCCGATGACGTGGCGCCGAAGGACAGCCTGGTGCAGGTGATCGACGGTGTGGCGATGGTGACCCGCGAGCCGATCGACAGGCTGCAGCAGATTATCGCGCAGAGCTGGTACTGGATTGG
>JAGWIE010000282.1 GCA_028866445.1 Rhodospirillales bacterium
GAACGGACCCGCCGCTTCGTGATCTGCGGACAAATGCTGCCCCAGCACGAGGTAGAGGTGCGCGGCGAGGACAGCGCCTTATTGGATGAACGCGAGGTGGGCCGCATTTTCGTGCGCGGGCCAAGCTTGATGCTGGGCTATTTTGGCGCACCTGAGGAAACCGCGCGGGTGCTTTCCCACGATGGCTGGCTGGACACAGGCGACCTTGGCTACCTGACCGGCGGGCAGATTGTGATTACCGGCCGGGCAAAGGATCTGGTGATCGTGAACGGCCGCAATGTATGGCCGCAGGATTTGGAATGGGCGGCCGAGGCGGAAATACCCGCCTTGCGCAGCGGCGATGTCGCGGTGTTCTCGGTGGATAATGGCGATGACGAAGAGGTTGTTGTGCTGGTGCAATGCCGCGTGACCGACCCTGCCCAACGCGAAGCTCTGGCGCTGGACCTCACACGCTTTTTCCGTGGCCGCCAGGGGCTGGAAACCCGCGTGGTGCTGGTGGCCCCGCACAGCCTGCCGCAAACATCCTCCGGCAAGCTCAGCCGCTCCCGCGCCAGGCTTATGTATCTGGAAGGGGCGTTTCTGCCCCGGGCCGCCGCCACCGCCGCCGAATGAACCAGCCCCTCCTCGCTGCTGTCACCGGCGGCACGGGGTTTCTCGGGGTGCATCTGGTGCCTGCTTTGGCGCAGGCGGGTTTCCGCTTGCGGCTGCTGGCCCGGCGTGAGCCAGCGCATCCTGCCTTTGCGGGCGTTGAGTTTGAAACCCTGCCAGGCTGCCTGGAAGATGAAACGGCACTGGCGGAATTGGTGGAAAATGCTGATGTGGTGGTGCACGCGGCGGGGTTGATAAAAGCCCATAATCGCGCGGCATTTCTGTGCGCCAACCAGGGCGGCACGGCGGCACTGGCACGCATAACCCGGCGCGTGGCACCGCGCGCGAAATTCGTGCTGGTTTCATCTCTGGCCGCGCGGGAGCCGCAACTTTCAAACTACGCCTTCAGCAAACATGCGGCGGAAGCGGCGGCGCGGCAGGAACTTCCCGCCGCGCAACTGGCGATTCTTCGCCCACCGGCGATTTACGGGCCGTGGGACAAAGAAACTTTGGCGTTGTTCCGGGCCAGCCTATATCTCTTCGCGCCGTTGCTGAGCGATGGCAAAGCCGCGGTGATTCATGCGGCGGACGCGGCAGGTGCCATTACCGCCATGGCGGGCGTAAAGTTTCAGCCTGGCTGCTTTGCTTTGGCCGATGACCAGCCGGATGGCTATTCCATTCGCGCGCTGATGAATGAAGCCGCGCGTGCCACTGGCGGCCGGCCCAGATTGATACGTGTGCCGAAAGCATTGGTGTTGTCAGCGGGGTTTGCTTCCGGGCTATTGGGCGGCTTTACCAAAACCCCGCCAATTTTCACCCTGGGCAAAGCGCGGGAGATTCTGCACCCGGATTGGTCTGTTCACCCCGATGAGCTGCTGCCGAGGGAGATTTACAACCCGCGCATAAATCTGGCGCAGGGCTTCGCGGAGACCGTTGCGTGGTACCGCCAGGCCGGATGGTCGAAATAAATTACAGCGCCGCCTCGAACACCCGGTAGGTTTTATAAGGCTTGGCGTTCATGCTTTCGATCATCCGTCGCATCGGCATATTGTCTTCAAGAATCCAGGAGAGTTCGATATGGGTATAACCCATTTTCAGCGCATCCCGGCGCACCATGTCGACCATCAGATAGGGCAGCAGGCTCCCGATCATATCCTTGGCCGCCGAGCGGCGCACGCCCATCAGCGGCACGCGCGCGGTTTTTACCCCCGCCACCTTCAACCGCCACAACAATTTGGCCCAGCCCAGAGGCAGCAACTTGCCGTTCAACCCCTTTATCGCCTCGTTCAAGTTCGGCAGCGCGATCATAAAGGCCACCGGCACGCCATCACGCTCCACCAGGCTGGTGAGGCGCGGGTTGAGCAACGGCTTCAGGGATTTGGAGAGATAATCCGTCTCTTCCTCGGTGAGCGGCACAAACCCCCAGTTTTGCGACCAGGCATCGTTGAAGATGGAGGTGACGTTTTTAATCTCCTCCTTGATGCGCTTCATGTCGAGCTGGCGCACTTTAATGTCCGGTGGCAGCGCGCGAGAGAGCAAACGCTGCACGCTTTGTGGAAATTCCACGCGGATATCGTAGAGATAGGCGATGACATCCTTGGCCTTCTGCATCCCCATCGCTTCAAGCTGCTGGGCGATATAAGGCAGGTCATGCGGCATCAATAGCATCGGCGGTGTGTCGAACCCGTCGATCAGCGCGCCGGTTTCCTCATTGATGTTGAGGTTGAATGGGCCTTGCATCCGCGCCATGCCACGTTGGCGTAGCCAGTTGGCGGCGGTTTCCACCAGAAGCTGAAAAATCTCTGGCTCGTTTTCAGCCGCCAGCATCCCGAACAATCCCGGCGCTTCGGGGTTCAGGGAAAGGGCGAGCTTGTCGATCTGCGCGGAGATGCGCCCCACATCGCGGCCATCTCTCACCGCCAGCCAGAACTGTACCTCGGCATGGCCAAAAAACGGGTTTTTCGGTCCTAGCGCCTCTTCACGCTC
>JAGWIE010000283.1 GCA_028866445.1 Rhodospirillales bacterium
GCCTATCCCAGCGGGTGGGACCAGGGGCGGGATTATTACTTCTCCAACATCGCCGCGGTTGGAGCGGCGGTCACGCCGCTTAAGCTTATCCGCCCCGCCCCGCCGAACCGCCTGAACGATACGCTTCAGGCCTTGCGGGCGAATATTTCAGCGGCAATTTTAAATGCGCTGCCCATTTCCACCGGCTCCATTGCTGTCACGCTGCTCACCGGCGAC
The DNA here is from genome assembly GCA_028866445.1 of Rhodospirillales bacterium. GTDB lineage: Bacteria > Pseudomonadota > Alphaproteobacteria > Acetobacterales > Acetobacteraceae > Acidocella. The sequence continues at coordinate 217 of JAGWIE010000283.1, forward strand.
GAGCAGATCATCCCGCCAGATGAACGGCAAGACTTCGTGCTCTCGGGCCTCGCGCATATTCTCGCGGTGGCGGGACTACATGTTGGCATTGTTATGGGGCTGGTGTTTTTTGCGGCACGGTGGCTGCTTTCCCGTAGCATTTGGGTGGCTCTGCACTTGCCGGGCAAACCCATTGCCGCGGTGATGGCGCTGGCTGGTGGCGGAGGGTACGCGCTGCTAACCGGCGCGCATTTGCCCATTCTGCGCAGCCTGGCCATGGCCAGCCTGGTTACCTTAGGCGTGCTGATTGGCCGCAAAGCCATTTCCATGCGTGGGCTTGCGATCGCCGCAATGGTCCTGATGCTGGCAACACCCGAGGCCATTCTCTCCGCCAGTTTTCAGATGAGCTTTTCCGCCGTGGCCGCCCTCATTGCGGGTTATGCGGCGGTGCATCCTTTTTGGTCGCGCTTTCATGCTTCGCGCAATGCCGGCGGAGCGGTGCTCATGCATGTGTTGGAGCTGGCGTTCACCAGCCTGCTGGCAGGCGGCGCTTCCATGCCGTTTTCGGCGTTTCAGTTCCAGCAGATAGAACCCTATTGGATACCCGCAAACCTTATCGCCGTGCCGCTCACAGCGTTCTGGATCATGCCCTGGGGGCTGGCGGGGCTGGCACTGCTGAAATTGCATCTGGCCTGGCTTGCCTTTAAGCCAATGGGCTGGGGCATTGCTGCCATTGTCTGGGTAACCCAGCATATCGCTACCTGGCCGGATGCGCTCATGTCCGTAGCACCCATGCCTGATGCCGCCATTCTGTTGATCGCGGCTGGTCTGGCCTGGCTGTGTATGTGGCGCACCCGTGTGCGGCTCGGGGGCATTGGGTTCATGGTTGCGGGCTTGGCAGTAGCACTATTGGCCCGCCCGCCAGATGTTCTCATTTCATCCGATGCAAAGCTTATCGCCATTCGCTCTGGCTCAAATGTTTTTTTAATTGAGGAGCCAAAGGCCAGCAATTTTACCCTGGAGCAATGGCAAAGCGTGTGGGGCAGTCGGCCGCTTCTTCCGGCGCAATGCAGCAGCACTTCCTGCTTGCTTGGGCGGGTTTTATACGCCACCGCACCGGTTACAAATTGCCTGGGCGCGGAAATGCTGGTCTCGCCGGTGCCGCAGAAAGGCTGCACCGGTATTGCAATATTCGATCCGTCTTTCAGCCAGCATGTGGGCGCGGCCGCGGCCTGGCTAAAATCCTCGAGCGCGGTTGTACATACCGACAAAGCAACTCAAGGCAGCCGTCCATGGGTAACGCCTTACCCACAACTATAGATTGTTAAGTTAACAAACACTTGGTAACAATTCAGCCATGAGTGTTGCGCTTCCTGGCCTCGTTCTGCCAGCCATACAGCCCCCGGCGGCACAGTGGTTAATTTTGCGGCGGCATTGGCGGCTGGTGCTGGCCAGCGCCATCGCCATTCCCGCATTGGGGGCGATTGCTCTGGCCATGCTGCCTGCAAGTTACAACGCCACCGGCATTGTGCTGTACGACCCCGCAGGTGCCGCCGTACCGGGCGGCCCTTCTGCCACAACGCAAAGCGGGCTGGACGAAGATGCTGTTACGGCCAGCCAAGGTGCCATCATCGCCTCGCTGCCAGCCGCGGCCGCTATCGCGCAACAGCTTGGCCTGGCGAATAACCCCGCCTTCAATCCCGCCCTCCGGCACCGCCATTTCCCCTTCACACTGTTGCCACGCCAGACCCCGCAAACCAGTGCCGCCCTGGCGGCAGAAGTGCAAAACCGGCTCAGCGTTTTAGTATTACCCGGCTCACGGGTGATCAGTGTTTCCTTCATTGCGCCATCGGCCCAACTTGCCGCCGATGCGGCGAATCTGGCGATGCAGATTTACCTGAACCATGAGCGCGAAACCTCCTTCCAGGCATTAACGGATGCACAGAATTGGCTGGAAGCCCATTCTGCGGTGGTGCAGCAGCAGCTTGATGATACCGAGACGGCTCTGGCCAAGGCGCGGGCAGGGGCGGGGCTGGTGCAGGGCGCGCAGGCCACGCTCACCACGGAAACCGCGAGCCGCCTCGCGGCCTCGCTGGTGGAAGCGCAGGCTGGTTTGGCCATGGCGCAGGCGCGGCTGGACGCCGCCGCCCAGGCAGGCGGCGATGAAGCCGCCGCCAACGCCGCCATCGCGCCAAATTTGCTGCCGCTGCGCACTCAGCAGGCACAGCTGGCGGCACAATTGCACTCCCTTGCCAGTGAATACGGCGCTGATTACCCGCCTTTGGTTACCGTTCGCGCCCAGCTCGGGGCACTCACCGCGCAGATTGCCGCCGAAACCAACCGCGAGAT
>JAGWIE010000284.1 GCA_028866445.1 Rhodospirillales bacterium
GGGCGGCGGTAATGCTGCTCGATATAGGCGCGGGCATGGTCCACCAGATGCATGTAATTCACGCCCGAGGGGCAGGTGGTCATGCAGGAAAGGCAGGAGAGGCAGCGGTCGATATGCTTCACCACATCCGGGCCGGGAATGCGCTCATTCTCCAGCATGTCCTTCATCAGGTAGATGCGCCCGCGCGGGGAATCCAGCTCGTCACCCAGCAGCACATAGGTGGGGCAAGTGGCGGTGCAGAAGCCGCAATGCACGCATTTGCGGATAACCGCCGCTGAGGCCGCCATCTGCGGGTCCGCTAGCTGCGCAGGGGAAAAATCAGTCTGCATTGGCTGCATCCAGGAAACGGTTGGTCTCGAATACGCAAAGGGGGTCGAAGGCGCGGCGCACGCGGCGGGAAAGCGCCTCGATTGTAGGAAGCTGCGGGTGCAGCGCCGGAATGCGCGCGCGCATCTCCGCCGGAGCGCGAGCCAGCGTGGCGTGGCCGCCCGCTATCTCGGCCTGGGTGCGGATGGTCTCCTCATGCCCGGCAAGGGCAAGCCAGATCAGCCCGCCCGCCCAATCCGCCACATAATGCCCGCCCAGCTCGGCCAGCGGCGTGATGGCGGCAAGCGCCTGGCGCGGCGGCAGGCTGAGCCGCCAGAGCGGCGGTTCCGGCGGCAATGCCGCACCCCCCTGGCAGGCGGCCCATAAAAATGCTGCCTCCGGTTCGCCCAAGGCTTCCGGCGCGCCATAACGCGACAGGGCGGCGGTGAGGAGCGCACGGCGCGCGGCAACGGAAGGGCCAAACCCATCCAGCCGGATGAACGTGGCCTGGCCGGGCAAATGCGAAGCGGCAGCGACATCGGCGGGCTGGCGCATGGCCTCGCGCATCAAGGCAAAACCTGCCTCATCCGCCAGGCCGCGCCAAAGAAGCGTCAGGCGTTCCGGCGGGCGGGGCAGCAGTTTCAACGTAACTTCCGTCATCACCGCAAGCCGCCCCCAGGAGCCGCAAAGCAGCTTTGGCAGGTCGTAGCCGGTAACATTCTTCACCACTTTCGCCCCGGCGCGGAAGGGTTCGCCCCGCCCTGAAACAGCCTCAAACCCCAGCAAATGGTCCCGCACAGACCCGGCCGAAACTCGCCGCGCCCCTGCCACACCCCCCGCGATAATACCGCCAATGGTGGAGCCTTCCGCCCCCCAGGGTTCAAACGCGAAGCCCTGGTTTTTTGCCGCCACCGCCGCGTTTAATTCCGCCAGGGTGGTGCCCGCGCGGGCGGTGAGCACCAGCTCGGCGGGGTCGTATTCGATGATGCCGGAAAACGCCTTCAGGCTAAGCAACGCCGCCGCGCGGCCCGGCGCGCCGAAATCCACACGGGTGCCGCCACCGATAATTTCCAGCCTTGTGCCGCCGCTTAACGCGTCAGCAACGATGCTGCTTATCTCTTCAATGTTTTGCGGTTCATGCATGGCTCAGAACCGCGGCAATTCAGGAAACGGCAACTGGCCCTTATGCACATGCATATGCCCCAGCTCCGCACAGCGGTGCAGCGTGGGGAACATTTTGCCGGGGTTCAGCAGCAATGCCGGGTCAAACGCGCATTTCAAACGCTGCTGCTGGCGCAGATCAATTTCGGAAAACATCACCGGCATCAGATCGCGTTTTTCCACGCCCACGCCATGCTCGCCGGTGAGCACGCCGCCCACCTCCACGCAAAGCCGCAGGATATCCGCGCCGAATTCCTCGGCACGTTCCAGCTCACCTGCCTGGCTGGCATCGTAGAGGATAAGCGGGTGCAAATTGCCATCCCCCGCATGGAACATGTTGGCCACACCAAGCCCATATTGCGCGGAAAGCTCGTTCATCCGGCGCAGCACCAAAGGCAGTTTGCCGCGCGGAATCGTACCATCCATGCACAGATAATCCGGCGAGATGCGGCCCACAGCCGGAAACGCCGCCTTGCGCCCAGCCCAGAAGGCGAGGCGCTCGGCTTCATCGCGCGAGGCGCTGAGCGTCACCGCGCCATTTTTGCGCGCTATGGCCTCAACCTCGCCCAGCAGATGCTCGCATTCCGCCGCTGGGCCATCCAGCTCCACAATCAGCAGTGCTTCCACATCCAGCGGGTAACCCACATGCACAAACGCCTCGGCAGCGTGGATGGCGGGTTTGTCCATCATCTCCATGCCAGCGGGAATAATGCCATGCGCGATAATCTCCGCCACGCATTGCCCGGCTTCTTCCACAGAGGCAAAACCAATCAGCACCGCGCGTGCGGTTTCAGGCTTGGGCAAAATCCGCACGGTAACCTCAGTCACCACCCCCAGCAGCCCTTCCGAGCCGACGATAATGCCCAGCAAGTCCAGCCCCGGCGCATCCAGCGCCTTGCCGCCAAAGCGCAGAATCTCGCCTTCCATGGTCACGAACTGCACGCCCAGCACGTTATTGGTGGTGAGGCCATATTTCAGGCAATGCACCCCGCCGGAGTTCTCCGCCACATTGCCGCCAATCGAGCACGCAATCTGGCTGGAAGGGTCTGGCGCGTAATAAAA
>JAGWIE010000285.1 GCA_028866445.1 Rhodospirillales bacterium
CAGCATCACAGATGGCGAAGTGGGTCGTTGGAATTGTGCGTGAAAGGGGGTGGGAATGTGGCGGCGGCTGTAATCGCCATTAACAATTATCCAGCCTGCTCGCCGTACGAAAGATATTCTTCTTTTCGGTGCTTTAAAACTTAGAGCGCTATGACTGTAGGTTCGCTCATTTTGTGAGCGAGCCTAAAGTCTGAATCGCCCTCTACTTCATTGTTTAGAGGCGGATTCAGATTTTAGAGCGGATTACTCCCGTGATTCGATCTAAAATCATCCGACTCTAGGTCTTAGAACGGAATTTCATCGTCCATATCGGTGCTGGGGCGGGCATCCCAGCCGCCCACTGCCCGTGCGGGAGATTTTGCCGCCGGAGAGGAAGCCGCGCGCGGTGCATAGTCCTCGCCGCCGCCCATGCCAGCCCCGCCGCCCGCGCGGTCCAGCAGCACCAGTTCGCCATTAAACCGGCCGATCATAATCTCGGTGGTATAACGCTCCTGGCCGGATTGGTCCGTCCATTTCCGGGTTTGCAGTTTGCCCTCGATATATAGCTTGGAGCCCTTACGGAGATATTTCTCCGCCACGTCAGCCAGCCGGTCGTTCATGATCACCACGCGGTGCCACTCGGTCAGCTCTTTTCGCTCACCGCTGGCCTTGTCGTTCCAGGTCTCGGATGTCGCCACCGCCAGGTTGACGATCTTCATCCCGGATTGCGTATTACGGATTTCCGGGTCGCGCCCCAGATTGCCCACGATCGTCACCTTGTTAACGCTGCCAGCCATACCAACCTCTACAACTCAAAATTGCCTTCCAGGATAGCGCATCCGGCCCCCCTAGACCAGCGTTGCTTTATGGGCGCTGTGCCCTTATCTTGCAAGAACGTTTCACGAACACTTAAGGTAAGCATGGCGGTTGAACAGAAGGGCGCGGGGTTCATCACCGTGCGGGGCGCGCGCGAGCATAACCTCAAGAATATCGACATTCAGATCCCCCGTGAGCAGCTCACCGTCATCACCGGCCTGTCCGGCTCGGGCAAATCCTCCCTGGCGTTTGATACCATCTACGCCGAGGGCCAGCGCCGTTATGTGGAAAGCCTCTCCGCTTATGCGCGGCAGTTTCTGGAGCTTATGGGCAAGCCGGACGTGGACAGCATAGAGGGGCTTTCTCCGGCCATTTCCATCGAACAGAAAACGACTTCCAAAAATCCGCGCTCCACGGTCGGCACGGTCACGGAAATTCACGACTATATGCGCCTGCTTTGGGCGCGGGCGGGCGTGCCCTATTCGCCCGCCACCGGCCTGCCGATTGAGGCGCAGACCGTCAGCCAGATGGTGGACCGGGTGATGGCGATGCAGGAGGGCACGCGGCTTTTGCTGCTCGCCCCGGTGATTCGTGGCCGCAAGGGCGAATACAAAAAGGAGTTGGCGGAATTCCAGCGCAAGGGCTTCACCCGGGCGAAGATTGATGGCGAGATTTATGAGATCGACCAGGCCCCTACGCTGAAAAAAACCCTAAAGCACGATATCGAGGTGGTAGTGGACCGGCTGGTGGTAAAACCCGGCCTGGAACAACGTTTGGCGGATAGTTTTGAAACCGCCTTGGGCCTGGCGGATGGCATTGTCTATGCTGAAAACGCCGATACGCGCGAGCACACGGTCTTCTCCTCCCGCTTTGCCTGCCCGGTTTCCGGATTCACCATCGAGGAGATCGAACCGCGCCTGTTCTCCTTCAACTCACCCCACGGCGCTTGCCCGGCCTGCGATGGGCTGGGGCACGAGATTTATTTCGACCCGCATCTGGTGGTGCCGGATGAGCAGCGCGCTTTGGACAATAACGCCATCGCCCCCTGGGCGAACGCGCAATCGCCTTTTTACGACCAGACCATCGCCGCCATCGCCAAACATTACGGCGTGAAGATGAACACTGCCTGGGAAGATGTGCCGGAGGATGTACGCGACGTGTTCCTTTACGGCTCGGCCAAGGAAGATATTAAATTCACGTATAAAGATTCTGCCCGCGCTTATAATGTCGTGAAACCCTTTGAAGGGATCATCAAAAACCTTGAACGGCGCTTCAAGGAAACCGATTCCGCCTGGACCCGCGAGGAACTTTCCCGCTACCACGCCGAGCGCCCTTGTGGCACCTGCCATGGCGCGCGGTTGAAACCGGAAGCCTTGGCGGTGAAAGTGGCGGAGAAGAATCTCGCCGAGGTGGCGGAGCTTTCTATTGATGCTGCGCGGGACTGGTTCGGCAAGGTGGCGGTCACCCTCACCCCGCAGCGTTTGGAAATCGCCCGGCGAATCCTGAAGGAGATCGAGGAGCGGCTGCAATTCCTGCTCGATGTCGGTTTGAACTACCTCACGCTGGCGCGCGGCTCGGCCACATTATCGGGCGGGGAGAGCCAGCGTATCCGCCTTGCCAGCCAGATCGGCTCCGGCCTTACGGGCGTGCTGTATGTGCTGGACGAACCTTCCATCGGCCTGCATCAGCGCGACAATGAGCGGCTGCTCGGCACGCTGGAGCGG
>JAGWIE010000286.1 GCA_028866445.1 Rhodospirillales bacterium
CCGTAATCAGGTCTCCCCGTTTGAAACTGCCAAACGGCTTCAACACCACCAGATGAAAATTCATATTTGCCTCAAACTTGATAATTTCCGAGCACCGTCGTGTTCACGGTTGCCGCCATTGTTCCAAAAAGCATCGCGGGCGTTTGTTGTGCCATGGTCATCGGATATTCGACCGTATAAACCAGGTCCCTCCGGTAAAGCGCCGCATTGGCGCTTTCATCAATCGTCATCCCGCTTAAAAATCTTATGCGGCCGTAAGACCCATCGGCCAGCGGGATAAAATCATTCGCCATCAACGCCGCATCCAAAACCGGCGCCATCGTATCGCGCAGGGCAGGGCAGGGGCACCACATCGCAACGCGGAACTCCTGCTGCTGGCGCCTTATCTCCTGCAACGCGCCAGCGCCCGCCACCACCCTTGCCGTAAAATGCGTGGCCTCGGGCACAACCAGCTTGGCACCTGCATATTCAACAATCCACCCGCCCTGGCGCAACATCGCCGCCAGATTGCTTGCCACTGTCGCCGCGCTGTCATTCGCCTGCACAGCGTATGGGTAAGTCTGCCCATCCACCAACACGCCTGCCAGCAATCCCGCCGAGCATGTGCCAAAAAAACGCGCCCCCAAACCTTCTACGCTCGCCGTTAGCGTTCCCGTGGCAGGCGTTAAGTTCTGCCAAATCCTTGGGTACCGCGTCACATTTTTTGCCGCCGCATCGGTAACGCTCACGGAAACATGTGCCATCCCAGCGGCCAAATCCGCATCCAGCATCGGTGCCACCGGCCAACCGCGATAAATTTTTATCCCGGCCCCCACCGCACTCGCGGCGGCAGTGCCTGATGGATAAATTCCGTTCGCCGCAATCGCCGCGAGCGCCGCTTCAACATCCACCTGGTCCGCCATCAGCGCACCGCCTGCACAGCAGATAACCGCCACACACCAGCCATCTCTTCAACTGACGTTACCGCATAGCGTTCATTTCGTTCATTAATCAAAATATCTGCCACCTGCGGCACCACCCTTTCCACCACTGGCAGCAGCGCGGTGAACCCCGGCACTTTCGTATCATCGGGTAGCCCGTTGCGCGTCCTGTCCCCGGTTCCGCCGGCCAGCAAGCTCGCCGGAAATCCGCTCAGCACCGGCATGTCCGTTCCCGGCCCCACTGCGCCATAGCCGGTCAACCCAGCCTGCCCCAACGTCCCAGGGCGCACCAAAGCCAGCGTCGCATTGGTCATCACCACCAGCATCGGCTTCGGCGGTTCAATGCTCGCCACAAACACCACCCCCTCCGGCCCGGCCAGATAATCCCCCGCCTGCAAGTAAGACCAATCCGCCCAGGCCTGCCGGAACGGCACGCCAAACCCGCTCGGCCCGCTCACCGCCCCGCCAGGCAGCACAAAGGCCACACACAGCCGCAGAAACCGGTTCGCCAGCTCCAGCGGTTCACACGGCCCCGCCGGGCGGTACGCGTCGTGTAAAAACCCCACGCGCCGCGCGGCACACCCGGCGCCATAGGCCAGCCTGTCCGCCAACCGCAGACCATCCATCTCACACCACCAGGCTTATGCCGCCAGACTGCGCCAATGCAGGCCCAGGCGGCACACCCAGAAACCCGCATAAACGCCGCCGCCAGCCATCGAACAAATTCATTCTGTCGCGCAATTCGTCTGCATTATGCGTCCACGCCGCCGCACTTTCCGTATCCAGGTTGTCAGAGGCCGTCGGCACCGCCGCCTCCAGCGCCGCAAGCGTGGATATATATTGCAACGTCACCGCCACCTCGGCCGCGGCCAGATTATTCAGCCGGTATTCCAGCGTCCCAAAGGCCTGGAAAAACCGCCATGAATCAAAACCTGCCGCGCCTGCCCCATAGGCCGGATACCCACAAAACCGCCGGATATCGGCCTTCTGCCCATCGGTAAACGCAACCGGCAGAGTGTCAGACATTAATACGCATCCCCATCACCACGGGTGAAATACACTGTGCCAGTCCCGGTGCTCAGCAACACGGCGGCATTGGTCACAAATGGGCCTGCATCCACCAGCATCCGGCCGCCCGGCGGCACCGGCGTGTCGGCGGTTGTGGCCGTCAGTGCGGTCGCCCCGCCCAGCCTGAAAAACGCCACAGCGCTGGTCGCATTATAAACCAGAATTGCCTGTCCACCGCCCGCCAGAGCCACATTGGCCACGGTGGTGGAAGCAGCCGCCCCCACACTCCCCGCCGGGCGGAATGGCTGAATAGAACCTGTCGCCATTCCCTGCCTCCTCAGCCCACATGCTCAAGCAGTACGGCGCGCTTGTAATTCGCGTTGGTCGCTGTCGGCACGGTCAGCGGCGTGGTGGTGGTGTCAGAAGGCGCACAGAATCCGCCAATCCAGTACCAGCTCTGCGCGATAATCTGCTGCAGCCTGTCGATCGGCTCGCGGGTCACCATCGCCACACCGTCGATCACCTGCACCAGGCTGTCCTTCGGCGCCACGTCATCGGCGGCCATCCCGGCAAAATCGCCTTCAATCAG
>JAGWIE010000287.1 GCA_028866445.1 Rhodospirillales bacterium
ATGGCGGAATCGAAAATGCGGTCAAAATCTTCGGCGGAAAACGGCACCGGCATTGTCTATCCCTTAACCCCTTGGCTTTCAGGCCCGGAATGCCCGGGCGAAAGAGTGTAATACCGGCTTCGCCGGAAAAGACCAGAGGAATTAGGGTTAATCTTGCGGGAGGCAGACCCGAGTTATCTGATAAGGTTGGTAAAACCGTTGGTTAGCGGGTAGCGCCGGTCCCGCCCGAAGGCTTTCGCGGTAATCTTCACCCCCGGCGGGGCCTGGCGGCGTTTATACTCGGCCCGGTCCAGCAATTTTATCACCCGCAGCACGGTGGGGCGGTCGTACCCCAGCGCCACAATCTCATCGGCTGAGCGTTCATGCTCAATCAGGTTTTCCAAAATCGCATCCAGCACATCGTAAGGCGGCAGGCTGTCCTGGTCGGTCTGGTTCTCACGTAACTCCGCCGAGGGCGGCTTGGTTATAATCCGCTCCGGCATCGCTGTTCCGGGCCGGGTGAGCGCGCCCTTCGGGTGGTGCTCATTGCGCCAGCGGGAAAGCTCAAACACCGTGGTTTTGTAAATATCTTTCAGCACCGAATAGCCGCCGCACATATCGCCATAAAGCGTGGCGTATCCCACCGACATCTCAGATTTATTGCCCGTGGTGAGCAGCATCGGCCCGAATTTGTTGGAAATCGCCATCAGAATCAGCCCCCGCGAACGGGACTGAATATTCTCCTCGGTGATATCCGGCTGACTCTGCGCAAAGGCCGGGGCCAAAGCCGCGCCAAAGGCCTGCATTGCGCCGGAAATGGGGATGGTCTCGTAAGGTATGCCCAGCATCTCGGCGCAGGCGGCGGCGTCTTCCAAACTATGGGCAGAGGTATAGGGGCTGGGCAGCATCACCGCGCGCACGCGCGCAGGCCCCAGCGCATCGGCGGCCACGGCGGCGGAAATGGCGGAATCGATGCCGCCTGAAAGCCCCAGCACCACACCGGGAAAGCCGTTTTTGTTCACGTAATCGCGCAGGCCCCACATCATCGCCTGGTAGATCAGTTCAAACCGGTCTGGCTCCGGCGGCAAAGGCTGCGGCTCACAAACCAGCCCCGCCTCAGTGCGCGTCCAGCGCGTCAGCGTCACCGCCTCCTCAAAATACGGCATCTGCACCGCCAAGGTCCGGTCGGCGTTCAAAATGAAGGAAGCACCATCGAACACCACCTCGTCCTGCCCGCAAACCTGGGCGGCGAACACATAAGGCAGCCCGGTTTCCACCACCCGCTCCACCGCCAGCGTTACGCGCACATTCTGCTTGCCATCCTCATAGGGCGAGCCATTGATGGAAAGCAGCATCTCCGCTCCTGTCTCGGCGAAAGTTTCCGAAACATGCGGCAGCCACCAATCCTCGCAGATCATCAGGCCGATGCGAAAACCCCTGAACGGCACGGGGCCGGATGGCATACCCGCATCGAACACCCGCTTCTCATCGAACACGCCGTAATTCGGCAGTTCCACCTTCGCCCGCTTTGCCACAATGCGGCCGCCTTCCAGCAGAAACGCGGCATTGTGCAGTCTCTCGCCATCCCGCCAGGGCAAGCCCACGATTAACCCCGGTCCGCCATCCGCCGTGTCCCGCGCCAGTTCCTCCGCCGCTGCCTCGCAGGCCGCCACGAAGGCTGGTTTCAGCACTAAATCTTCCGGCGGATACCCGGCGATGGAAAGCTCCGGCGTCACCACCAGATCCGCCCCCAGCCGTGCCCCTTCCGCCCGCGCGGCGCGGATCTTGGCCAGGTTCTTGTCAATCGCGCCCAGATGCAGATTGATCTGCGCGATGGCGATGTTCAGAGATTGCGTCATAAGCCTACTCCGGCGGCCGCTTCCGGGCCCTTTGCTGCGCTCCGGTGCTCACGTACTTCAAGTACGCTCCGCTCCGGTGCTCTCAAACGCCCCGTAATCGCCTCACCGGAGCGGCGTCTGAAACAATCTCGAGGCGTGCCACTCATGGCCTACTCCGGCACTTGGCGGAGCAAAAACTCCCGCCCGATCTTCACCCGCGCCACACCGTCATAGGCCACGATATCCGCGGTGGCATAAGTCTCGCTCCAGCTCTCGGGAATAAAGCTGCCCGTCCCCACCACATCGATCGGCGCTTTCGCATCCGCCATCACCGAACATTTCTCCACGCCAAAACCGGAGGACGCGACAATTTTCACAGCCCTAAACCCCGCCTCGTTCAGCGCCTCGCGCATCCGCCAGATGGCGGCGGCGGAAACCCCGGTGCCGATCAAATACCCAAGCTCTCTCTGGCTGCGATAGCGCCGGAGCGCGCCGGGCGCGTTGCGTTCCAGCACGGCATAGCTTTCCTGCGGCCCCAGCCCTTCCAGATACCGCCCGCCATGCGTGTCCAGCCGTACGGAGAGCTGCCCGGCTTTGGCCATTTCAGGAAAACGGCGGCACACTTCCAGCGTGTCGGTTACCTCGCGCCCGAAATAATCGGAAAGCACGGTCACCGGCTCGCCCGGAT
>JAGWIE010000288.1 GCA_028866445.1 Rhodospirillales bacterium
CCCTGCACGATATCCGCCATCACCTGCAACATGGTGCCGTAATCCACCTGTTTGTCGCCACGGATGAAGATGCGCTGGTCTGCGTTGTTTTTCGATGCTTCCTGCAACGTGCTCACCAGATTGCTGAGCTGGATCTGGCTGTTGTTCAAGAACACATCGCCCTTGCTGTTCACCGTCACGGTGATCGGCTTGGAATCCGCATTGGCGGGCTTCGCGTTGGCCTGCGGCAGATTAACCTGCACGGAGGAGGTAATCATCGGTGCCGTGACCATGAAGATAATCAGCAGCACCAGCATCACGTCCACCAACGGCGTCACGTTGATTTCCGCCATCGGGCGGTAACGCCGCCGCCCGTTATTGCCGCGGCCGCCGATCATCCCACCAGCCATTATTTATGCTCCTCAGACTGACGTGACAGAATGGCGGAAAATTCCGTGCCGAAGCCTTCCAGCCGTCCCGCGAAGCGTGAGAGGTCGTTGGAGAGTTTGTTATAGGCCAGCACCGCCGGAATGGCGGCCACAAGGCCGATGGCGGTGGCAAATAATGCCTCCGCGATGCCGGGGGCTACCACCGCGAGGTCGGTGTTGTGCATGGCGGCAATAGCCGAGAAGGAGTGCATAATGCCCCAAACCGTGCCGAACAGACCGATGAACGGCGCCGTGGCACCAACGGAGGCCAGGAAGATCATGAAACGTTCCAGCCGGTCCATCTCGCGCATGATGGTCACGTTCATCGCCCGGTCGATGCGTTCCTTAACGCCTGTCTTGCCGATTTCCGTGCCCGCAATGCGCGCGGTACGCTTCCACTCGCTCATCGCGGCACCGAACACGGCGGCCATTGGGTTGGCGGGGTCCGCACCTTCGCGCTCGTAAAGCTCGTCCAGGCTGCCGCCAGACCAGAAGCTGTCCTCAAATGCATTCGCCTCGCGGTTTACGCGGCGAATGGTCATGATTTTCTCGATGATGATGGTCCACACCCAGATGCTGGCGATCAGCAGGATGATCATCACCAGCTTAACCACCGCATCCGCCTGCAAAAACAGGCCGAGCAGCGAGAGATTCGCCTGTGGCGCGGCCATGGCCGCCTGAGACACCGTTTGGTCCACTATCTTTCCCCGTTCAAAATTTTAGGCGCGCAACCCATTCATTCGGAATGCGCGTCGCCCGGCCATCGGACACGCGCGCGCAACCCAGCCCGAGCTCAAGCACAGCCAGCGAGTCGCTGTCTCGCAGGAATTTCTGCCGTAATGTAACGCTTGCGCCGCGCATTTCCGTAAATTCCGTTTCAACCGTCACCAGCTCGTCTATCCTTGCGGGGCGCTGATAGAGCAAATTGACGCGATGCACCACAAACAACACTCCATGAGTCGCAACCATCTCCGCATGTGGCGCGCCCATCTCCCGCAAGGCTTCCGTACGTGCTCGCTCGGCGATGGAGAGATAATTCGCATGGTAAACAATGCCCCCCGCATCCGTATCCTGATAATAGATGCGTGTGGTGTAATGATAGATCAAGATCCTGCTCCAAGCCTATGATTACGGCTGAAAAAGGTTTTTGTAAGGCAGGTTATTCGCCAAGCATGTCAAGCAGATCCGGGCCGCGCTGGGGCGGATTTAATCCCAGATGCCGCCAGCCTGCATCGCCCAGCATTCGCCCTCGCGAAGTGCGTAGCAGCAGGCCTTCCTGGATGAGATAAGGCTCCACCACATCTTCCAGCGTATCCCGCGCTTCGGCCAGGGCGGCGGCCAGGGTTTCCACGCCCACGGGGCCACCATTATGGTGCTCCGCCAGGCGCTTAAGGTAGCGCATGTCCATCGCATCCAGCCCTTTCTGGTCCACATCCAGCCGGGTGAGTGCGGCATCCGCCAAATCGCGTGAAATCTCTGTAACGCTGGCCGCTGTGGCGAAATCCCGCACCCGGCGGGTGAGCCTTCCGGCAATGCGCGGCGTGCCGCGCGAACGCCGGGCAATCTCCATCGCGCCGCCGTAAGAAAGCGCCATGCCCAGTTTCTGTGCCAGGCGGATGACGATGCCGGTGAGTTCGTCAGGCGTGTAGAACACCAGCCGCAGCGGAATCCCGAACCGGTCGCGCAGAGGCGTGGCCAGCAGGCCGGAGCGCGTGGTGGCGCCAACCAGCGTGAAAGGTGGCAGGTCTATCCGCACCGTGCGGGCACCTGGTCCCTCGCCGATGATGAGGTCAAGCTGGAAATCCTCCATTGCCGGGTAGAGGATTTCCTCAATGGCCGGTTGCAGGCGGTGGATTTCGTCGATGAACAGCACGTCCTTGGGCTGTAGATTGGTGAGAATCGCCGCGAGATCGCCGGATTTCTGGATCACCGGGCCGGAGGTGGCCTTGAACCCCACCCCCATCTCATGCGCCACAATCTGCGCCAGCGTGGTTTTGCCGAGGCCCGGCGGGCCGTGCAGCAACACGTGGTCCAGCGCCTCGCCACGGGTTTTGGCGGCGGCGACGAAAATCTTCAAATTCTCTCGGCT
>JAGWIE010000289.1 GCA_028866445.1 Rhodospirillales bacterium
TGAAGCGTTCCGTCCTCCAGCTTGGTCACGTCGTCGCTGGCATAAGCGCTGGCGGTTAACGTGGCACCCTGGCCAAGCTGTTCCAATACCTGGGATAAATCCTGCTGTGCCACCGAAAAAATAACCGTGGTTGGGCTAACGCTGGTTACGACCGCGAGCCCGGTGCTGCTACCAGAGGTGACGTAGTTGCCGATATCCACCAGGCGTAACCCAACCCGACCCGCCACCGGGGAGGTGATGTGGCAATAGGCAATGTTCAGCTTTGCACTGTCGATATTCGCCTGGTCAGATTGCACCGCCGCCGCATCCTGAGCAGCCAGGAATATCTGGTCTGATACCTGTTGGGCAGAAATGCTGTCCTGCGCCGCCAGCTTCTGGTACCGGGCAAGGTCTGAGCGCGCCTGGGCAAGGCTGGCCTCGTCCTTAGCCAAGGCCGCCTGGTATTGTTCAAGCTGGATTTCGTAAGCGCGAGGGTCGATCTGCACCAGGAACTGGCCCTTGCTCACCATCTGCCCCTCAGTGAAGCCGATCTGGGTGATATAGCCGCTGATTTGCGGCAATATGGTTACCGTCGCCAATGGCGTTACCGTGCCGAGTTCATCCAGCGTCACCTTCATCGGCCCGCTGATAACTTTGGCTACACCAACCGCCTGCGGCGCGGGGCCGCCGGATTTTTTCTGCTGCCCTGAATGGCGCCACCAGATAAAAGCAACCAGGAGAATGACGACGCCCGCAACAATCCAGCGACCCTTGCCACGTCTTTGCCGTTTTAAAGCTTCCGCCACGCGAGCCCGCCCCCGTCTCTCAACGGAATAAAGCTATAAGGTTCCAAATTGCTTTTGTCCCCTCCCTGTGTTTACGGGTAGATGACAAATCGTAACTGGATCAAGGCAAAGAGGCAAAATCCAGGCTGGGAGCTGGCATTCCGGCTGCCCAAGGCAGCACGGCGAACAGCCCCGTCGCGGCTAAACTCGCAGCAAGCACCAAAAAGGCGCGCCAGATATTTAATTGCAGGCCCATTTTCAGCACAAACCAGCGGTTCCATAGCAGGTAAAGTGCCACAACCCCCAGCACCACTTTTTCCGCATGGATAAGCGGCAGGCCTGTTTGCGCGAGAATGGAGCCAAGCAATGCCGCCAGAAATATGGCGGGCAACACCAGCCAGAAGCACCAGTTAAGCGCCGTGGCCGTACGTAGCCAGAGGCTTGTTTTGCCAAAAAACCGCGAGAATTCATAAATAATCAGCGGTAAGGCCAACACGGCGCAAAGCCGAGAGAGGAGGCCAATGAGCGCCACTTTCCAATCCCCACTAAGCGTCGTGATTGCTGCCCCCACCAGGGGAAAAGCAATTAAAGGTGCCAACGAGGCGGAAAACGCCTCCTTGTCACCAGAAAACTCCGTAAGCCCCGTTGCGTCACCGCGCGCCAATTTAGCAAGACCTCGCATAATCATCCGCAGAACTCCCGGATAAAAGCTGCGTAAATTTCGGTTAATTGCTCAAGCTCGGACACCGGCACCGCCTCATCCACCTTGTGCATCGTGGTCCCTACCAGCCCAAACTCCGCCACTGGGCAGTAGCGGGCAATAAACCGCGCGTCGGAAGTGCCGCCACCGGTATTGCGCTCTGGCGCATAGCCCGTGACAATTTCGATCGCCCGCAACAGCGCGCCGACCTCATCGCCTGGCTGCGTAAGGAATGCTTCGCCCGAAATTTTCGCCTGCAGAATGGCATCGGGTGCATGGCGGGCCAGCACATCCTTCAACCATGCCGTTAGCGAAGCGCCGCTATGCAAATCGTTGAACCGTATATTCAGCTTGGCCAGCGCCTCGCCAGGAATCACGTTCGTCGCCTTGTTCCCGACATCGAAGGAGGTAATCTGCAATGACGACGGGTCAAAAAATTCTGAGCCCTCATCCAGCTTTGTGCCCATAAGCTCTGCCAGCACAGGCACCATCTTATGCACCGCGTTTTCCGCCAGATGCGGATAGGCCGCATGGCCCTGGCGACCGGGCATGATGATGGTGGCGTTGAGGCTGCCGCGGCGCCCCACTTTTATCACGTCGCCCAGCCGGGACGTGGAGGTTGGCTCGCCCACCACGCAGAAATCCGGGATTTTGCCTTGGGCTTGCATCCATTCCAGCACCCGCACAGTGCCATCAACCGCCTCGGCTTCCTCATCGCCGGTAATCAGCAACGAGACATGCCCCGGCGCACGCGAACAGGCGGCAACGAAGGCGGCAATGCCGCCCTTCATATCTACCGCCCCGCGCCCATAAATCAAGCCATCCTGCTCCGCGCCCGCGAATGGGCCGTGAGACCAGCCTTCGCCTGCCGGCACAACATCTGTATGGCCCGCGAAACAAAGATGCCGCCCTGGGCCAGCCCGCTCGGCAAAGAAATTCTGAATCTCGCCGAAACGCAGCTTTGTTATCTCAAATCCCAGCCCTTCCAGCGCGCTGATCAGCACGCCTTGCGCCCCGGCATCCGCCGGTGT
>JAGWIE010000014.1 GCA_028866445.1 Rhodospirillales bacterium
AGCAAAGCCTGGTTGAGATTGGCCAAGGCGCTTAAATATTCCGGGGTTTTTGTGGGGTCGATATCCGGGTCGCCGCTCAGCTTTGCCAATTGCTGCCCGGCGGCGGCTTGCATCTGCGCCAGCTTGGCCTGGTCGCCCTGAAGGGTAAACCGGGCATCATCATATTGCGCGCGGGTAGCACCACCGGAATTCACCACGGCGGCGTAGCGGGCAAGGTTGGCTTGGTCCTTCTCCACCAGCGCCTGTTGCTCAGCAATTTGGGCTTGCGCCATTTTATAACCGTGCTTGGCGGCATTAACATTTTGCACCGCCTGGGCGAGCTGGGCGTTGGCTGCTTCCACCGCAATGGCAAAACTGTGCTGGCCAAGCGAAAATAACGGCTGGCCTTTTGTTACGTGCTGGTTGTCCTTCACGTAAATCGCACCGACCAGACCGGTAACATCCGTAGAAAGCGAAACCTTTGCGGCATCCACGTAGGAATCATCCGTGGAGATGTAACGCCCGCCGAACAGCCAGTAGAGCAGGCAAACCAACGCCACCAACACCACGCCGCCAAGCATCAGCACAAGCCGCAGCCGGGATTTGCCGCGGGCAGGCGCAGCAGCCTTGCTGGCGGCCGGGCGCTGCTCCGCTTGCTCCAGCGCCACAGCGTTGGATTGAGACATCAGCTATTCTCCTGAAGTTTGTCGTGGCAGCCCTTTGGCAAAGCATTGCCACCGCCACCCAGCAGATTGGTTTTCATGAGTTTTAGCGCCTCCATCACCACTTCACGGTCAGCATCGGAAAGCCCCGCGGTGATCATGGTGGTGAGGCTTTGGCGCTGGCGGTCGATTTCTTCCAGATGCGGGGTGGCCGCGGGCAACAGATGCAGGCGCCAGATGCGCCTGTCCTGTGCATCGGCCCGGCGCTCCACCAGCCCGGCTTTTTGCAGCCGGTCCACCAACCGGGCGGCGGTGATCGGCTCCACTTCCAGCAAATCCGCCAGCTCTTTCTGAGTGAGGCCCGGATTAAAAAAAACCTGCTTCAGAATGCCCCATTGCGCGCGAGTCATGCCGTGTTGGCGGGCGCGGCGGTCGGCTTCCACGCGGGTTAACCGCGCCACCATCATCATCAAAATCAGCAGATCACGTTCGTAGTCCATGCCCATAACGAGCGGGATAATAACGTGGCTTATGAATTTGTCTGCTGTTGGTTTCGCCTATCCGGCCAGCGCCTGGTGCAACACTGGCACCAGCCCGGTAATGGCAATCTGTACCCCGATGCCCAGCAGCAGAAACGCCGCAATGCGCGAAACCACGACCTGGCCGGAATGGCCCAGCACCCGCACCATGCGCTCTGAGGCACTATAACAGGCCCAAATGAGGCCCGCATTGGCCAGCACGGCCAGCGAATCCGCCGCATAAAACACCCAGGCGGCGGAGACATTATCCGGCCTGCCGGTGGCGAGCGAGATGGTGACGGCGATGGTGCCCGGCCCGGTGGTAAACGGCAGCGTGAGCGGGAAGAACGCATAACCCGCCAGATCCTCCTCTCCGGCGGCATTCACCGGTTCGGCGTCTTTCTGCTTGCGCTTCGTCGTGTTGTCCGGTGCGTTCAACATCTCATAAGCCCGCACGGAAACCACGAGCCCACCCGCGATGCGCAAGGCGTTCATCGAAATGCCAAAGAAATTCAAGATGTAAGTGCCCGCCAGCAGCGCGCACATCATGACAAGAAAAGAATACGTCGCCACCCGCCGTGCCAGCGCCTGCCGTTGCGCGGCGCCCTGCTCGCTCGTCACCTCGTGAAAGATGATGGCGCCGCCAAGCGGGTTGATGATCGAAAATAGCGCCGGAAAGGAGAGCAGAAAGGCTGAGAGGGCTGGTTCCATCGGCTATAACCCCGCCATTTCACGGAATTGCGGCTCGGTAAGAATCGTCACCCCCAACTCCACCGCCTTTTTGGCCTTGGAGCCTGCATCTTCGCCCACCACTACAAAATCGGTTTTCTTGGAGACGGATTCCGTCACCTTCGCCCCCAGCGCCTCGGCGCGCGCTTTTGCCTCGGGCCGCGCCATGGAAAGCGTGCCGGTAAACACCATCACCTTGCCCGCCAGCGGCGAGTCGATGCCGGCGGCGGCTTGCTCATCCTGCACCCGCAATTCCGCCTCCAGCCGCGCCAGCGTGGCGAGGTTATGCTCCTCTGCGAAGAACGCCAGCAAATCCTGCGCGATGGCGGGGCCGATGCCGGAGATCGACCCCAGCTCCAGCCGGGCATCGGAGCCGACCATCTGCGCCGCCAGCATCGCCTGTTTCCAATGGGCGTAAGAACCATAATGCCGGGCGAGCAGCTTGGCGTTGTTCTCGCCAATGCGCCGTATGCCAAGCGCGAAGATGAACCGCGCCAGCCCAATTTCCCGCCGTGCCGCGATGGCGGCGGAAAGCTTAGCGGCGGAGACCTCGCCCCAGCCTTCCCGCCCCGCGATTTCGGCCTCATGCACGGGCAGCGCAAAAATATCCGCAGCGCTACGCAAAAGCCCGGCATCGTGAAATTCCCGCACGGTCTTTTCGCCCATGCCTTCAATGTCGAACGCGCCACGCGAGCAGAAATGGATCAGCCGTTCCACAATTTGCGCCGGGCAAATCAGGCCACCTGTGCAGCGGCGCACCACATCGTCATCCACCCGCACGGCGAGTGAGCCGCAAACCGGGCAATGATCCGGGAATTTGAAGGGCTGGCCTTCGCCTCTTTTCAACACGCCGAGAATTTGTGGAATCACATCTCCCGCGCGTTGTAGCTCCACAACATCGCCAATCCGCACGCCCTTGCGGGCGATCTCATCCTCGTTATGCAGTGTGGCGTACGTTACCAGCACGCCGCCGACATTCACGGGCTTCAACCGTGCGCGCGGCGTAAGCGCGCCGGTGCGGCCCACTTGAATTTCGATATCCTCTAGAACCGTGCTGGCTTTTTCAGCGGGAAATTTCCATGCCACCGCCCAGCGTGGTGCGCGCCCCACAAAGCCAAGCCGGTTCTGCAAGGCGAGATCGTTAACTTTGTAAACCACGCCGTCGATATCATACGGCAGTTCTGCACGCTGCGCCCCCATCCCGGTCTGGAAGTCTTCCGCGCCATCTTCTTTCACGAGGCGGGAGAGCGGATTCACCGCAAACCCCCAGCGTCGCAAAGTATCCAGGTAATCCCAATGGGTTTGCGCCACGCTCACGGAGGTCTCGCCCTGCGCATAGGCAAACAGCGAGAGCTTGCGCTGGGCGGTGATCGAGGCATCAAGCTGACGCAAGCTACCTGCGGCCGCATTACGCGGATTGGCGAATTGCCGTTCCTGTGAGGCGTTCAACGCCAGAAAATCCGCCTTGGTCATATAAACCTCGCCGCGGATTTCGATGAAATCCGGCGCGTCTTTTGGCAATTCCCGCGGCAGGCTTTCAAGTGTGAGAATATTGGCGGTCACGTCCTCGCCCACCAGCCCATCGCCACGCGTGGCCGCCCGGGCGAATTTGCGGTGCTCATAGGTCAGCGAAATCGAAAGCCCGTCCATCTTCGGCTCGGCCACAAATTCCAGTGCCTCGTTCTTCAACCCCAAAAACCGCCTGATCCGCGCTACAAAATCCTCAAACTCTTCCGCATTGAACACATTATCCAGCGAGAGCATCGGCGTGCGGTGCGTCATCTTCTTGAAGCCCGCAGCCGGTTTGCCGCCCACCTGGGAAAGTGCCTTCGCGTCCTCCCGCCATTCCGGGTGTTCGGCCAGAATCGCCTCCGCCTCGCGGCGCAGGGCATCATAATCCGCGTCGGTTATCTCTGGCGCGTCTCGTTCATGGTAAGCGCTATTGGCAACTTCAATTTTCGCCAACAGCGCGTTGAGTTTCTCTCTATCGTTCATCCCGCCAAAAGGCTCTCAGCCGCCTGCCGCGCAGCCTCGGTCACACTCTCGCCAGAGAGCATCCGGGCGATTTCTTCGCGGCGCGCTGGCTCGTCCAACGTCTTCACTTCGGTTATGGCGCGCCCGTTTGCCTCGCGTTTCTGCACCCGCATCTGCGCCGCCGCGCGTGCGGCCACTTGGGGGGAGTGTGTGACCACCAACACCTGCACGCCTTCGGCCACGCGGGCCAGGCGCTCACCCACCGCCGCTGCCGTGGCACCGCCAATGCCGGAATCAACCTCGTCGAAAATCAGTGTTTCGTTATCCGCACCCGCTGAGAGCACCACTTTCATCGCCAGCATCAGGCGGGAAAGTTCGCCGCCAGAGGCGATTTTGTCCAACGCGCCGGGTTCCTCGCCGGGGTTAGTTGCGATGAGAAAGCGCACGCCGTCCGCCCCGCGCGGGCCCCATTGCGGTTCCGGCAGCATCGCGCGCTCCACCACAAAACGCGCGCGTTCCAGTTTCAGCGGCGGCAGCTCAGCAGCGATGGCTTTCTCCAGCCGCTGCGCCGCCTGGGCGCGCTGCTCGGAAAGGCTGGCGGCCTTCTCCACATAAACCCCGCGCAGCCGGGCGGTTTCGGTGGTGAGTGCCGCGATATCCGCCACCCCAGTTTCCAGCGCTGCCAGCCGCGCGCGCAACGCCGTGGAAAACGCGGGCAGTTCCACCACTGGCACGCCATGCTTGCGGGCAGCGGCACGTAAGGCGAACAGCCGTTCCTCGGTGGCTTCCAAAGCGCGGGGGTCATCCTCCTCGGCAGCGGCGAGGCGCTCCAGAAAATCCTCCGCCTCGGAAAGCGCGATCTCGGCGCGTTCAATAGCCGCCATGGCCGGACCGGCGGGGTTCACATGGCCGGCAGGCACGGTAATGCGCGCCACCGCCCGCGCCGCCGCACGCAGAAAAGCCGCGGGACCATCCTTGCGCCTGTCCTTGGGCCGAAGCTCGGCCATGGCGGCGGCAATGGCCTCGGCCCTTCGTTCCCCCGCTTGCAAGCGCAGGCGCTCGGCGGCCAGCGCTTCTTCTTCACCTTCCACCGGTGCCAGCTTGTCGAGCTCAGACGCCGCGTGGCGGAGAAACTCCTCCTCCTTCGCAGCTTCCTCGATACGCTTCTCAGCCTCGGCCAGCCGGGCAGCGGAATCGCGCCAGGATTTATACGCAACGGCCACCGCTGCCCGCATAGCCTCCGGCACGCCAAACGCATCCAGCAGCGCGATATGGTGGGCCGGATCCGCCAGCCCCACCTGCTCATGCTGGCCCTGCACTTCTATGAGCAGGGCGGTAAGGGTTTTAAGAAATCCTGCGCTCACCGGCTGATCGTTTACCAAGGCGCGGGAGCGGCCATCGCGCGTGACAACCCGGCGGACCAATATATCCCCACCGGAATCAAGCCCCTGCTCCGCCAGCAGCCCATGCACCGGGTGCGCAGCCTCGGCGGAAAAGCTTGCCGCCACCACCGCCTGCGCCGCCCCAGCGCGGATCAACCCGCAATCAGCCCGCGCCCCCAGGGCCAAGCCGAGACTGTCCAGCAGGATGGATTTACCCGCCCCGGTTTCTCCTGTGAGTGCCGTCAGTCCGGCGGAGAAATGCAGATCGAGCCGCTCGATCAGCACCACATCGCGGATCGAGAGGCTGTTCAGCATGGCACCTTCAGAATGGCCAGTACCAATGATGCTTCGGCGCTGGTGCGGGCGGCGTTACCGCATCGGAGTTTGCCGAAGTCTCGTCGCTGGCATTCACCAGCCCGTGGGATTTCAGCTTGGCATACGCCGCACCGTACCAATCACTGCCGGGATAATTATATCCCAACACCGAAGCTGTGCGGATGGCCGGGTCAGTCAGGCCGAGATCCAAATATACCTCCACCATGCGCTCCAGGGCTTCCGGGGCGAAAGTGGTGGTCTGGTAGGTATTTGCCACATCCTGGTAGCGGCCGATGGCGGCTGCATAAAGATGCTGCTTTTCGTAATACCGGCCGATCACCATCTCGTGCCCAGCAAGGCGGTTATAAGCAAGGCGCAGTTTTATCCGGGCATCGCGGGCATAGGCGCTGTCCGGAAAGCGAGTAATGACATCCTGCAGCGCCTGGATTGTCTCATAGGTTGAGGTCTGGTCGCGCTGTACATCGTCGATCTGCTCGTAATAACAAAGCGATTTCAGGTAGTAAGCATAGGCAACTTCCTGATCTTCAGGGTAAAGCTGGATATAGCGGTTGAGCGAGCTGATCGCGTCGTCATAATCCATCTGCTTATATTGCGAATAAGCCGCCAGAAGCTCCGCATGGGTAGACCAGGTTGAATACGGGTACGTCTCCTGCAAGGCGTCGAAATCCTTCACCGCCTTGGCGTAATCTCCCTTCTGCATAGAGGCCACCGAAATGGCGTAAGCCTGGTCCGGCGGTGGCAATGTACCGCTGGAGAAATCGCCCAGCGATGCATCACCTTTGTTTGGGCTTGAACAGGCCGCCAGGGCTAAACCAAGGGCGAGCAAAGACAGGCGGGCAAGGCCGGTGCGGAGATGTGTCATTGGGTCCGGCTTATAGCAGCTAATCCGTGAACATGAAGCCTGTGCTGTCACCCCAACGCATGGCCAGGCCCACGGCGACGGGCATATCAAGCCCCCTTGCCCCCGCAACCCGGCATATTTCCTGGTTTTGCTTGACTTTGACGCCATCAGGTCTAAACAGCGCGGCATCTCTCAATCCGGAGCATCCCCGCTCAAAAGCTGGGATGCTCTAGCCGCTGTCTGAAGCCCAGGCCGCGCATACCATCCGGGCCGCGAACCGGCCCGTTTTCAAGGACATATACAGCCACATGGCTTCTTCCAACATTGCCCAACGCCATTCAGATGCCCCGGCTTATTCCGGCGCCGATGATTTTGCCGCCCTGCTCGATTCCTCCCTCGGCGGTGCCGCCGGGTTCGAAGGTTCCGTCGTTTCCGGCCGCGTACTGCGTATCGACGACGATTACGTAATTGTCGATGTCGGCCTGAAATCCGAAGGCCGCGTGCCCTTGCGCGAGTTCGCTCCCGTCGGTGCCAAGCCCGAGGTGAACACCGGCGATGTGTTCGACCTATTCATCGAACGCTATGAAGACAAAGACGGCACCATGGTGCTGTCCCGCGAGAAGGCGCGCCGCGAGGAAAGCTGGACCCAGCTTGAAAAGGCGTTCGAGGTTCAGACCCGCGTGAACGGCGTTATCCATGGCCGCGTCAAAGGCGGCTTCACCGTCGACCTCGGCGGTGCCACGGCGTTCCTGCCCGGCTCCCAGGTGGATATCCGCCCGGTGCGCGATGTCGGCCCGCTAATGGGCGTTGCCCAGCCGTTCCAGATTTTGAAGATGGACCGCCAGCGTGGCAACATCGTCGTCTCCCGCCGCGCGGTGCTGGAAGAAACCCGTGCGGAGCAGCGCTCCGAGTTGATCACCGGCCTGAAGGAAGGCCAGATCCTCGACGGCGTGGTCAAGAACATCACCGATTACGGTGCGTTCGTGGACCTCGGCGGTGTCGACGGCCTACTGCACGTGACAGACATCGCCTGGAAGCGCATCAACCACCCGGCCGAAGCCTTGGTCATCGGCCAGCCGGTGAAGGTGCAGGTCATCCGCTTCAATGCCGATACGCAGCGCATCTCGCTGGGCATGAAGCAGCTTGAGGCTGATCCATGGGAAGGTGTGGACGTGAAGTATCCGCCGGGTGTGAAAGCCACCGGCCGTGTCACCAACATCACCGATTACGGCGCCTTCGTGGAGCTGGAAGCGGGCGTGGAAGGTCTCGTGCACGTGTCCGAAATGTCCTGGACCAAGAAGAACGCCCATCCGGGCAAGATCGTCTCCACCTCTCAGGAAGTGGACGTGGTCGTGCTGGATGTGGACGCCTCCAAGCGCCGCATTTCGCTGGGCTTGAAGCAGGTTCAGCGCAACCCCTGGGAAGAGTTCCAGGACGAGCATCCGATCGGCTCTCTGGTCGAAGGCGAGATCCGCAACATCACCGAGTTTGGCCTGTTCATCGCAGCCGGCGCAGAGATCGACGGCATGATCCACATGTCCGACCTCTCCTGGGAAGAGACCGGCGAGGCCGCGATCGCCAAGTTCGAGAAGGGCCAGGTCGTCAAGGCCAAGGTGCTGGATGTGGACGTGGAGAAGGAGCGCATTTCGCTCGGCATCAAGCAGCTTGAGGTCGACCCGGCCGCTGGCGTGCTGGACAAGGTTCACAAGAACCAGATCGTCACCTGCGTGGTTACCGCCGTGCAGAGCAATGGCATCGAGGTGAAGGTGGACGATGTTCTCACCGGCTTCATCCGCCGCGCTGAGCTTGCCCGCGACAAGGCCGAGCAACGCCCCGAGCGTTTCGCCGTTGGCGACAAGCTCGATGCCAAGATCACCGCGGTGGACCGTGCGGCCCGCAAGCTGCAGCTGACCATCAAGGGCAAGGAGATCGACGAGGACAAGACCGCGATCGCCGAATACGGCTCGTCGGATTCGGGCGCTTCGCTCGGCGATATTCTGGGTGCGGCCATCCGCCGCCGTAACCAGGCGACAGAAGACTAATCTTTTTCCCGCGAGGGAGAATACCCAGCCCGGCAGCTCACGCTGCCGGGCTTTTTGTTGCCGGCCAAATTCATATTGCATTAGCGAAATCTGTCTATCGCTGGATAATAACTGCCGGAAAGACAACTATGCCCGCCCTCAACCCTATGCGCCTCTTCCAGAATACCGACACGCTCGACTCGCTGCGCCAGTCTTTCGGCATTATCGAATTTTCGCCGGAGGGCCGGATCCTCGACGCCAACAAAATCTTTCTTGGCTTAACCGGCTACACATTGTCTGAAATCAGAGGTCAAAATCATCGTATTTTGATGCCGCCAGAGCAAGTTGGCTCGGCTGAATACGCGCGGTTCTGGGCCGAGCTCGGGCGGGGCAAATTTCAAACCGGGGCCTTCAACCGCAGAACAAAAGCCGGCCAGAGAATTTGGTTACAGGCTTCTTACACCCCGGTGCGCGGGCGCGGCGGCAAAATTGTTAAGGTCATCAAACTGGCGCTGGATATAACCGCCCGACATGAGGAAGCCGAGGAAGGGTTGAACCTGTTGGCGGCGTTGAACCGCTCGCAGGCTGTCATTAGCTTCAAACCAGACGGCACAATTCTGGACGCGAATGAGAACTTCCTGAACGTCTTCGGCTATCGGCTGGATGAAATAAATGGCCAGCATCACCGTTTGTTTGTGGCACACGACTACGCCGCCAGCACCGAATATGCGGAATTCTGGCGGCGGCTTAATCAGGGGGAGTTTTTCTCGGCGGATTACCACCGCTTTGGCAAAGGCGGGAAAGATGTTTGGCTACAGGCAACTTATAATCCGGTATTCGACGACCAGGGGAAGCCGGTAAAAGTTGTGAAATTCGCCACCGATCTGTCGGAGCGGATGAACGGCATTCATCAAATCGGCCAGGGGCTGGCGGAACTCGCCAAAGGCAATCTGCAAGCCGGCTTGAACAAACCCCTTATCCCCTCACTCGAAAGCCTGCGCGCTTCCTTCAATCACGCTGCAACATCCTTGTGCGCGGCAATGCGCGATATCGCCACCTCGGTTGGCGTTATCCGCCAAACCTCCGCCTCAGTGAACGAATCCGCTGGTCAGCTTTCTCAGCGCACGGAGCGCCAGGCCGCCAACCTTGAGGAAACCGCGGCGGCATTGGAAGAAATCACCGCCACGGTCCGTAAATCTGCTGAAAACGCCACCAAGATGCGTAACCTGGCAGCCCAGGCGCGAGGCGACACGGAAAGCTCAGACAAAGTGGTCAGCAATGCTGTGCAGGCTATGGGTGAGATCAACGACTCTTCCGCAAAAATCTCCAACATCATCGGCGTGATCGACGAGATCGCCTTCCAGACCAATCTGCTGGCGCTCAATGCCGGGGTGGAGGCCGCGCGCGCTGGCGATGCCGGGCGCGGCTTTGCCGTGGTGGCCACCGAGGTTCGCGCGCTGGCTCAACGCTCGGCTGACGCCGCTAAGGAGATCAAGGCGCTCATCGCCGGATCGGGTGTAATTGTCGCAGAGGGTGTCAAATCCGTAGGCGAGGCACGGCACTCTCTGGAGCGCATCGCCGGGCATGTTCTGGGCATCGATACCGCCATCGGCGCTGCCGCCACCAGCGCGCAAGAGCAATCCACGGCGCTTGAACAGGTGAACATCGCGATAAACCAGATGGACCAGATGACCCAGGCCAATGCCGCAATGGCCGAAGAAGCCGCCGCCGCCAGCCAGAACTTGGCGCATGAAACGGAAACCATCACGCACCTGCTGGCGAAGTTTGAAACCGGCACCCGGCCCGCGACCTCTGCCCATGCGACGCGTAAGCGAGCCGCCGAATGGCTACCGGCCTAGCGCGTTATAACTTTAAAGTCGGCGCTTCACCGCGGCTGAAAGTGCTGGGTTTTCAACAGCACTCCCGGCAACAACGCCTTGCCTGTCCGCCAGGTTGCGGTTCTGGCTTTGTTTGGCCTTGCCCTCCAGCCTGGTGATGGTGAGCACCAGCCCGACAATGCCTTTCAACTGCGCCGCGATATAATCCTCCGGCGCGTCCGCTACCGCCCAGGGATGGGCCCGCCCCTGCTCGTAACGGTTGGTCAGCGCGGTGACGATTTCCAGCAGCGGTGCAGGCTCTTCTACAATCGAGAGCCTGCCCGTGGCGTGCACAGCACTGTAATTCCAGGTGGGCACCACGCGCCCGGTTTCTTGTTTCGTCGCGTACCAGGAGGGGCTGACATAGCCATCCTCGGCGGCGAAAATCGCCAGCGAATCCTGCTCCGGTTCGAAATCCCGCCAATGGAAATTGCCCTTGGCGACATGGCCAATCAGCCGGTCTGGCCCCTGGAATAAAAGCGGCAGATGGGTGGCGAGCAGCCCGCCGCCGCGCGCGGGCGAAACCAACACGGGCAGCGAGGTGGCGCGCATGATGGCGTCAAGTTCCTCAGGGTTTCTCTCGGTAAAAGCGGGCGGGTTGTACATGGCTTACCCCTCCTTCAGCCGCGCAAGATAGCGCGCATAGAGCCGGCTGGCGATAAGCCCAGGTGCTGCATTTCCAACCGGCATACCGTCCAGCCGCGTGATGGGTTTCACGAAGGACGTAGCACTGGTGATGAAAATTTCCCGGGCGGCGCGCAATTCTTCCAACGAAAACGCTTGCTCCTGGAACTCTAAACCTTCCGCCGCCACATCCGCCAGCAAGGCAGCACGGGTGCAGCCGGGCAGCACATGCTGGTCAAGTGCCCGGGTGCGCAGCACGTTATCCGGCCCCACCATCCATACCGAGCTGGTCGCACCCTCCGTCACCATGCCTTGAGCATCGAACAGCACCGCCTCCAGCGCGCCCGCCTGCTTTGCCGCGTCCCGCGCCAGCACATTCGGCAAGAGATTGATGGATTTGATATCGCAGCGCCCCCAGCGTTCATCTTCCAGGGTAATGGCGGCGGCACTCCAGCCGGAAAGCTCCTCTGGCGGTTCCGGCTTCGGCCGTACCGTGAGCGTGAGCGCGGAGCGCGGCTTTGGCATGGGAAACGCATGGTCCCGCTTGGCCACGCCGCGCGTGAGTTGCAGGTAGATAAGCCCTGTTTGCACCCGGTTGCGACGCATCAGCTCATGGATAACAACCCGCAGCGCTGCCTCTCCCATGGGTGCTGTCAGGCCGATCTCCCCCCGGCTGCGCTCCAGCCGGGCGAAATGCAACGCCTCGTCAATCAGCCTGCCCCGATAGGCGTAGAACACCTCGTAAATACCGTCACCAAACTGGTAGCCACGGTCTTCGATATTCACCACGGCCTTGGCAAGCTTTACATACCGCCCGTTCACATAGGCGATACGGGCCATGGCGTCAGGCAGCCGCCATGGCGTGCGCAGCGGCGGCTTTGGCCTGCTCGAACTGGTCAGGTGGCAAATAAGCGGCAAGAATATCCATTGGCGTGCCATCCGCGTGCACGCGCCCGCCATCCATCCAGATTAGCCGGTTGCACCATTGCATCAAGATGGCAGGGTTATGGGAGGAGAGAACAAGAATCTCGGCATGACCCACCATGGTCTCCAGCCGCTGCCGCGCCTTGCCAAGAAACGCCGCATCACCGGCCAGAATCCATTCATCCATTAATAAAATTTGTGGATGAATGGCCGTGGCCAGCGCGAAACCCAGCCGCACGATCATACCGGATGAATACGTACGCACCGGCAAGCTAAGAAAATCCCCCAACTCGGAAAACGCCGCCACATCCTCAAGCAGGAGTTTGATCCGCGCATCGCCATAGCCATTATAAAGTCCGCGCATCCGGATGTTTTCATTGCCGGTGAGGTCGAGATTCATGCCCTGTCCGGGGTCCAGCAGCGCCGTTATCACGCCTTCAATCAC
This sequence comes from Rhodospirillales bacterium, assembly GCA_028866445.1. Lineage (GTDB taxonomy): Bacteria > Pseudomonadota > Alphaproteobacteria > Acetobacterales > Acetobacteraceae > Acidocella. The sequence continues at coordinate 12,313 of JAGWIE010000014.1, forward strand.
CATTCGACCGGCCACGGGCTCGTAAATTCCCGCCATGGTGCGCAGAAGCGTGGTTTTACCCGCACCGTTGGAGCCGATAAATCCCAGCCGGTCTCCGGTGTTCAAGCTGAAGGATACATTGCGCAACGCCTCCACCGTCAGCCGGTGTTTGGCATCCTGCCCCATCCGGCCAGATGCGGCAGCGAGCATGGTTTTCTTCAGACTACGGCTTTCCCCATGATAGAGCGGAAAAGCGACCGAGACATTTTCAACCAGCAGCTTGGCCAAAATTTACACCCAATATGGAATGCGCGGCCGGGCGCGCACAAAAAGCAGGAAAGAGATAAGCACCAGCAACACGGAATAGCATAGCGCGTTGGTCCAGGCGCTGGCATCCACCGGCTGGCCCAGAAGCGGCCCGCGCACAATTTGCAGCAAGCCGTAGAACGGATTCATTTTAATCAGCGCCAGGCTGAG
>JAGWIE010000290.1 GCA_028866445.1 Rhodospirillales bacterium
TTCAAATCCTGCGCGGTCACAAAATATTCAGGCAGCGGCGCGTCTTCTCCGAATTTTGCCCGCCACAGCCGCAACGCGTAATCGGTCACTTCCTCCTCGCTTCTTGTGCCGTCACGCTGCAAAACCTTGCGCGTGTAAGCGAGTGCGAAAACCGGCTCTACGCCGGAAGACACATTATCCGCCACCAGCGAGATGGTGCCCGTGGGGGCGATGGAGGTGAGCAGCGCATTGCGAATGCCATGCTGGCCAATCGCATCGCGCACATTGTCGTCCAACGCGCGCACAGTCTCGCCCGCCAGATATTTCGCGCGGTCAAAAAGCGGAAAAGCCCCCTTCTCGGCTGCGAGTTTCGCGGAAGCCATATACGCCGCGCGCTCAACCTGCCTTGCCCAATCCTTGGCCCGCGCCGCCGCTTCCAGGCTGCCATAGCGCAACCCGCACATCATCAGCGCATCCGCGAGGCCCGTCATGCCGAGGCCAATGCGCCGCTTCGCATCCGCCTCTTTGCGCTGCTGTTCCAGCGGAAAACCGGAAGCATCGATGGTGTTATCCATCATGCGGATGGCCGTGCCAACCAGTGCTGCCAGTTCCGTTTCATCGATATGCGCCTCGTCGCTGAACGGCTCGCGCACCAGCCGCGCTAGATTGATCGAGCCTAGCAAACACGCGCCATAAGGCGGCAGCGGCTGCTCGCCACAGGGGTTGGTGGCATGAATCGTTTCGCAATAATACAAATTATTCCGCGCATTGATCCGGTCGATAAAAATCACCCCCGGCTCGGCATATTCATAGGTCGCGCGGGTAATTCTGTCCCACAGCTCGCGGGCGCGTAAGCTGCGGTATACCTGGTTGTTGAACTTCAGCTCCCAGGCAGTATCCAGCTCCACCGCTTTCATAAATTCATCCGTCACCAGCACGGAGAGATTAAAATTCCGCAAGCGCCCAGGCTCGCGCTTGGCCGCAATGAACTCCTCGATATCGGGATGGTCGCAGCGCATCGTCGCCATCATCGCGCCACGCCGCGCCCCGGCGGACATGATGGTGCGGCACATCGAATCCCACACATCCATGAAGGAGAGCGGGCCGGAAGCATCCGCGCCCACGCCGCGCACCGGCGCGCCCTTGGGCCTCAGCGATGAGAAATCGTACCCAATGCCGCCACCCTGCTGCATGGTCAGCGCGGCCTCACGCAGATGCGAGAAGATCTGGCCCAGATCATCCTCAATATCGCCCATCACAAAACAGTTAAACAGCGTCACCCGCCGCGCCGTGCCCGCACCAGAGAGGATGCGCCCGGCAGGGATAAACCTGAAATTCTCCAGCGCCTGGTAAAACGGCACTTCCCATTTCGCGGGGTCTTTCTCCACCTCGGCCAGGGCACTAGCCACGCGCCGCCACATATCCTCCACGCTGCCATCCACCGGCACGCCCGCCTCGTCCTTCAGCCGGTATTTCGCATCCCATATCTGCGCGGAAATCGGCGCCATCGTATCCAGCACGGAGCTGTTTGATGCCTGAAAATCCGCCTGTATATCCATGTCGTTTTCCTTGGGTGAGCTGCGGGTGCCAGAGCCGGGACTCGGGAACCGATAAGAACCATATCAAGCCCCGGTTAGCGCCGCCACTGTTTCAAGCATGCGCGGCCAGCACGCATAAACCGGCGGTTTCAGCCAAAACCTGCCCAGCGCCCAGAACATCGCCAGTAAACCCGCCAATTTGGCGTTTGGCGAGCATCGAAACCGCCGCCACGGCCAACGTCATCACGGCAAACACCGGTAAAAAATGCCAAAATACCACCACAGCCAACGCCAGCCCCGCCAGCACCGGGGCGCGGGCCACATCCCCCGCCGCCTGGCCCAGGCCATCCGCCCGCGCAGGCGGCAATGCCAGCATTACCACCGGCAGCAGCGCCCGGCTTAGCGCCCCAATGGCCGCCAGCCGCCACACCATGCCCGGCGCGGGTAACGCCGCCAAACACGCCGCCCGCAGTCCCAGTGTCAGCACCAACGCCACCACGCCGTAGCTGCCAATCCGGCTATCGCGCATAATCTCGAGCTTGGCTGCTATGGTGCGCCCGCCACCAAAGCCGTCGGTCATATCCGCCAGTCCGTCCTCATGCATCGCCCCGGTCAGCCCCACGCTGGCACCCAGCGCCAGCAGTGCGGCAGCCAACGGCGGCAGCCCTACCCGCACCGCCAGCCAGAACACCAACCCGGAGGCCGCACCCAAAACCGCCCCCACAACCGGGTAGGCCCACACAGAATTGGCCATGGGCGGGGGTGTTTCCATCCGCCCCATCGGCAGGCGGCTCAACAGCATAAAGGCCAGCCGCGCTTCATCCCACCGGCGGCAGAAGCCGCTCATGCGCCGGAAACACCCGCCTCAGCAAAGGTGGACATTCCATCATGCGCCGCCAGGGCCGCGCGCACTACGCCTAGCGCCACAGCGGCCCCGCTGCCCTCGCCCAGCCGCATGCCCAGCGCCAA
>JAGWIE010000291.1 GCA_028866445.1 Rhodospirillales bacterium
GTGGAGTTGGCGGAGCAGGTGGAGTCCAGCCAAAGCTATTTGCCGAACACGCCGATTGTGGAAACGATTCTACGGGATATCCACGGCAACAGCTTGCGGGTGATTGATTTTTGTCCGCGTTTTAAGCTCTACGGTCGCATATTCCGCCCGCCAATGCTGGTGCGCCGGTTGGAACCGCTATCTGGCAGGCCGCGTGTGACAGTGCGGGTGCGCCCAGGCTTCACTTATGGCGAGCAGCACCCGGCACCTTCCATTGGCAGTAATCATCTGCGCTTTACCGGACCGGAATTTTCGCTGCGCGCCACAACTGATATTCCCATTGCCCATATAGTGCACGAGCAGCCATTCACCCTTGGACGGCCGGGCACACTGGTGCTCAGCGCCGATGAGCCGCTCGGCCAGTCTCCTGATTCGCTTTACGCGCATTTTCTGGCGGAAACACGAAGCTATTGGGAAGAATGGGTGGCTAATCTTAACGTGCCGTTTGATTGGCAGGATGCGGTGATCCGTGCCGCCATCACGCTCAAGCTTTGCTCTTACGATGATACGGGTGGCATTGTTGCGGCTCTCACCACTTCCGTCCCCGAGGCGCCGGGTTCAGGGCGCAATTGGGATTACCGGTTCTGCTGGCTGCGGGATTCGATGTTCACCATCTCAGCTCTCAACCGGCTCTCGGCCACGCGGACGATGGAGAATTTTCTTGGCTTCGTGCTGGATACAATTGCCAGCCCAGGTCCGCGTGAATTACCGCCACTGTTTCCCATCGCACCGGGCATGGAGCTTGAGGAATATATAGCCCCCGCGCTGGCCGGTTATAATGGCGGCGACGGACCGGTGCGCGTGGGCAATGGCGCGGCGCCGCAACGGCAGAACGATGCTTACGGTGCGATTATTCTTAGTCTGACGCAACTTTATTTCGATAGCCGGTTGAAAGTGCGTGGCGACCAGGCACTTTATGAACAGCTTTGCCAGCTTGGTGACCTGGCCGAGCGTGTGGCGCTGGAGCCTGATGCCGGACCATGGGAATTTAGGGGCATGGCGCGGGTGCACAGTTTTTCCGCCGCCATGTGTTGGGCTGCCCTTTCGCGCCTGGCGATGATTGCTGGAACGCTGGGGCTGGAGGACGCTGCCGCGAACTGGATCTTGCGTGCGCAAAACCTGCGCGAGGAGATTATGAAGCGTATAGTAACCCCGGAAGGCTGGCTCTCCGGGGTGCTGGACCAGGAAATAGCGGATGCCTCTGTGCTGGTGTTGCCAAGCATAGGATTTATTGGATCAACCTCGCCGGAGTTTTCCGCCACGCTGGACATGGTGGAGCGCCGCCTGATGAATGGCGGTTTTGTGATGCGCTATGACGCGCCGGATGATTTTGGGCTGCCGGAAACGGCGTTTCTGCTATGCAGTTTCTGGTATGTGAACGCTTTGGCTTTAGCGGGCAGGCGGGCCAGAGCGTTGGAGATTTTTGAAAGTATTCTGGCCGCGCGCAACCATGTCGGCCTGCTTTCGGAGGATGTCGCTCCGGCGGCTGATGGAAAGTCAGCCCAGCTATGGGGCAATTTTCCGCAAACCTATTCCCATGTTGGCTTAATTCTGTGCGCCATGCGGCTTTCGCGCGGCTGGGAGGAAGGACTATGGCGCGCCTCGTAATCGTTTCCAACCGTGTGCCGGATGTATCTGAAAGCTCGGGCCCGCGGGCGGGCGGGCTCGCAGTGGGGCTGGCCGATGCGCTGGTGCCGGGTTCGCTTTGGTTCGGCTGGTCTGGCGAGCGAATAGCTGAACGTTCTGATGCCATCCACAACGTTGTGGATGGTGGTATCACCTACGCCACCATAGACCTGGCAGAGGATGATTACCGGGATTATTATCTTGGCTTTTCCAACGCCACGTTATGGCCGCTGTTTCATATGATGCCGAGCCTCGTGAGCTTCGATCTTGCCGGTTACAAGGCTTATTGCGACGTGAACGAACAGTTCGCGCGAGCGTTGTTGACGCTGCTAGAGCCGGATGACCTCATCTGGATTCATGATTATCAACTGCTTGGCGTTGCCGCCGCGCTGCGCCGCCTGGGCGTTGGCAACCGCATCGGGTTTTTTCTGCATATTCCTTTTCCCGCACCGGCAATATTCGACTTGTTGCCGCCCGCCGAGGCGCTTCTACGTGACTTGCTGGCGCATGATGTCGCAGGTTTCCAGACAGAACAGGACCGTGGGCATTTTCTCTCGGCGCTGCGGCTTCGTGGTGTTGCCGTGCAGGGGAGTGATGTGTGGCACGATGGGCGTTTAATGCGCTGCATTGTTACGCCGATCGGCGTGGATGTGGACGCGTTCAACCGCTTGGCCGTGCGCGCTGCCCGGCGCGTGGAGGCGCGGCGCGTGGTGGAAAGCCTGGCTGGCCGGGCGTTGATGATAAGCGCTGACCGGCTGGATTATACCAAGGGCCTGCCTGCGAGGTTCGATGCCTATGGCCGGTTTCTCTCGCGTTTT
>JAGWIE010000292.1 GCA_028866445.1 Rhodospirillales bacterium
GCCAACAGGGCGTTTAAATCTTGCGCCGGTGCGGCTTGTGCGGCAGCCGGGGCGGCGGTTGCTGCCGGGGTGGCCGCGGCGGCACTGGCGGCCTTCACCTCTTCAGCTGTTGGCAAGGGCAATGGCCGGGTGGAGAGCGTGCGCAGATAAGCGATCACGTCCGCACGGGTTTGGGTGTTTTTGATACCCGCGTAAGACATGCCGGTGCCCGGCGCGAAATCATTTGGCGCGTAAAGCCATTCGCTCATCTTGTCGAAATCCCAGCTCCCCTTGGCCTTGGCCTTCACCGCAGCTGAGAAGCTGAACCCTGAATGGGCAAACATCGGCGCGCCCAGCACGCCGTAAAGATTGGGGCCAACACCATTGGCCCCACCATTATCGAATGTATGACAGGAGGAGCATTGCTGCTGCATGAAAGCCTCGCCCTTGGCCACATCCGCCGAGGCGAGCAGCGGCAGCACGCTTTCCGGCCCTGTGGGCACGGCTGCGGCCGGAGCAGCACTTGGCAACGCCGCAATCTGGATGGCGGGTTTTGCCGGTGCCTCATTGCTCACGACAATATCCGCAATGCGATTGGCACCCCAGAGCACCAGCCCCGCTGCCAGCACCCCCGCCGCGATCTTGTTACCAAGCAGACTGTCTTTGCCCGCTTTGCTCATCCGATTCCCCCGGGTTCGTATTCTAAAACGCGTTGCACTAAGGCGTAGAGGGATTTAGGCAGGGCGGCAAGCAGCAATGAAAGCCATGGTTTTGAACCCTATTGTTCTAATTCCGGCGCGCCTTGGCTCCACCCGCCTGCCAGGTAAGGTACTGGCGGATATCAGTGGCAAGCCGATGATCGCGCATGTGCTGAAACAAGCTCTGGCGGCAGGGCTTGGCCCCGTGGCGGTGGCGTGCGGCGAGGCTGAGGTGGCGGCGGTGGTTAAAGCCTATGGCGGCATCGCCGTGATGACCAACCCGGACCTGCCTTCCGGCTCCGACCGAATTTTTGCTGCCCTGCAAAGCCTGGACCCACAAGGCCGCCACGATGTGGTGGTGAATTTGCAGGGAGACCTGCCCTCCATTGATCCGTCTTATCTCGCCAAAGTGCTGAAGCCATTGGCGCAGGGTTATGACATCGGCACGCTCGTGGCGCCCATCACCACAGCGGCGGAGCAAGCCGCGCCATCTGTCGTGAAATGCGCCTGCGCCTTTCCGGGCAAGGAGGATGTGGCCCCTGCCCTGTATTTCTCCCGCCACCTTATCCCCAGCGGCGAGGGGCCGTTCTGGCATCATATCGGCATTTATGCTTATCGCCGTGCCGCATTGGAGCGATTCGTCTCGCTGCCGCCTTCACCCTTGGAGCAACGCGAAAAGCTGGAGCAATTGCGCGCCCTGGAAGCCGGAATGCGCATAGGTGCCGCCCGGGTTGCGGAAGCGCCGTTCGGGGTTGATACACCAGAGGACCTTGAACGCGCACGGGAGGCGCTGAGCCAATGAGTATAATCGCCTTCCAGGGCCAGCCCGGCGCGTATTCAGACCTCGCCTGCCGTATCGCTTACCCTGGTGCCGCCACCCTGCCCTGCGAAACCTTCCAGGCAGCAATGGCGGCGGTGCGCGAAGGCCGGGCGGAGCTTGCCATGCTACCACCGGAAAACTCGCTGGCCGGGCGGGTGGCGGATATGCACGCTTTGCTGCCGGAAAGCGGGCTTTCCATTATCGGCGAGAGCTTCCTGCGCGTGGAGCATTGCCTGCTGGCCCCCAAGGGCACAAAAATCAGCGATATCCGGCGCATCCACTCCCACACCGTGGCACTTGGCCAGGTGCGAAATCTGCTCACCGAACTGAACGCGGTGCCGGTGGTGGAATACGACACAGCGGGGGCCGCCGAAATTGTGGCGAAGCTGGACAGCCATGAGGATGCGGCCATTGCCTCCTCACTGGCCGGGGAGATGCACGGGCTGGACATTCTGCGCCGGAATGTGGAGGACGCCGCCCACAACACAACACGCTTTTACATCATGGCGCGTGAACCTTTGGTGCTGAACCCGGAGACGCCGGGGCTGATGACCACCTTCGTGTTCAACGTCCGCAACGTGCCGGCGGCTTTGTTTAAGGCCATGGGCGGCTTTGCCACCAATGGTGTGAACATGACCAAACTGGAAAGTTATATGCTGAACGGTAGCTTTACCGCCACTCAATTTCTGGCCGAGGTGGAAGGCCACCCGGCGCAGCGCAACCTGCAACTGGCGTTTGAGGAGCTTGGGTTTTTCTCAACCGAGTTCAAGATTCTTGGCACCTATAAAATGGACCCGTACCGGCGCCAGCAACAATTTACATAAGACGGAATGACCGCCGGGCTTTAGCAATCCATTAATTCCGGCTCTGTACCGTCATGGCATGTTGCATCAACGGCTGCTGGGGTCCGCGGACTCCTTACAAAAAATAATCGATATCATTCCCAGCCCGGTTTTCATCAAGGATGAGAACCATAAATGGAT
>JAGWIE010000293.1 GCA_028866445.1 Rhodospirillales bacterium
CCTGTACGTTGAAATTCGCCACCGCTTCGTCCGGTGCCGCCTGGGCGGTGCCGCTGGCGCTTAGGCTCAGCGCTGTTTGCGCCGCGGCGGGCAGCGCCAAAAAAGTGAAAACCGGAACCAGAAGCAGATGTTTCAGCGCCATTTGTTTTCCTTCCCGAATCATTCAGCCTTGCAGCATCGCCTCGGCCCGCACCAGATCAGCCGCGGTGGTGATTTTGAAATTATCTTCCGTGCCCGGAACCATTTCCACCCGCAATCCCGCATGTTCGGCGATCATCGCGTCATCGGTGAAATCCGTCTCCGGCGCGGTGAGCACCGCGTGGCGGTGGGCGTGCAGAATATCCTTATAGCGGAACCCCTGCGGGGTTTGCGCCCGCCACAGCCCGGCGCGGCTCACCGTGCCCGTCACCACATTATCCTCCACCCGCTTCAGCGTATCCGCCAAAGGCACGCCGACAATGGCACAAGCCCCCCGCCCCAGCACCGCCAGCACGGCGGAAATGGTCTCAGGCGCGACAAAAGGCCGTACCGCGTCGTGGATCAGCACCGTCTCAGGCATCAGCGCGCCGATCGCCTCCAGCCCCAGCCTTACGGAATCCTGCCGCTCCTTGCCGCCAAAGCGCACTGGCAGCAGCTTCTCCAGCCCGGCTGTGGCCTCGTCATAAAGGGCCTGGTCGTCCGGGTGGATGAGCACCTGCACCGCGTCGATCGCAGGATGCCGCGCCAACGCCTGGATGGTGTGGCGCAGAATCGGCTGCCCCGCCAACGGCAGATATTGCTTTGGCAACGGCCCACCCACGCGGTAGCCACGCCCCGCCGCGACGATGAGCCCGATATTCATGTGGCCAAAGCCGCTTTCTGTGCGGCGAATAATTCCGCCGCACCTTTGCGCGCCAAGCCCAGCAGAGCGTTGAAAGCGCGTTCATCGAAGGTGGATTTCTCAGCCGTTGCCTGAATCTCCACGATTCCCCCGGCGGCGGTGAGGATGAAATTCGCATCCGCATCAGCCGCCGAATCCTCGGCGTAATCCAAATCCAGCACCGGGTTGCCCTGGTAGATACCGCAAGATATGGCCGCCACCTGCCCGATGAACGGGATGGATTTGATGACGTTCTTCTCCCGCAGTTTCCTGTAGGCCAAAGCCAGCGCCACATGCGCCCCGGTGATGGAAGCGCAGCGCGTGCCGCCATCAGCGTTCAGCACGTCGCAATCCAGCGTGATGGTAATCTCGCCCATCGCCTTGCGGTCCACCACGGCGCGCAAGCTTCGCCCGATGAGGCGTTGAATTTCCTGGGTGCGGCCGGATTGCTTGCCGCGCGCGGCTTCACGCTCGCCGCGGGTGTGGGTGGCGCGGGGCAACATGCCGTACTCAGCCGTCACCCAGCCTTCGCCCTGCCCGCGCATGAAAGGCGGCACCCGGCCTTCAACGCTGGCGGTGCAGAGCACCTCCGTATTGCCCATGCGGATCAGCGCCGAGCCCTCGGCATGGCGGGAAAACCCCGTTTCGATGGAAACCGCGCGCATCGCGTTAAAGTCTCTGCCTGAGGGCCGCATAGTCATATTCCTTACAACAGCTTCGCCGTGTTATTATCCGAGCATTGCCAGATGGACCATAGACCCAAACCCGCTCCGCCCCGCCTGCCGCCAGGGCTTGATATACGCTCCGCCGCGGTTTTGCGGGAGATTGTTGAACAATATGTGGAAACCGGCGAGCCGGTGGGCAGCCGCACGCTCTCGCGCCTGCTCCCCCAGCAGCTCTCGCCCGCCACCATCCGCAACGTGATGGCGGATTTAACTGATGCCGGGCTGTTGTTTTCGCCGCACATTTCCGCCGGGCGGTTGCCGACTGAGCGGGGCTTGCGGCTGTTCGTGGATGGGCTGCTGCAATTCGGAGAACTTTCAGAGGATGAGCGGGCACATATAAACCTTGCCCTCGCTCGTTCAGGCCGCTCCATGCAGGATACGATGCGCGAAGCCTCGTCCCTGCTCTCCGGGCTTTCCGCCGCCGCTGGTTTGGTGCTGGCGCCTAAAAGCGACGGGCCGGTGAAGCATATCGAATTTGTGCCGCTTTCGCCCGGCCGGGCGCTGGTAGTGCTGGTTTCAGCCGATGGGCAGGTGGAAAATCGCATTATTGAAACCCCGCTCGGCCTGCCACCCAGCGCCCTGCAACAGGCAAGCAATTTTCTTAACGCCCAGCTTTCCGGCCTTACCCTGCCGGAATTGCGGCGGCGGGTGGATGCGGAATTAGCAGCGGACCGTTCCGCCCTGGACGAGCTAACGAGTGCTGTGATTGCAACCGGCCTTGCCACATGGGGCCAGGATGGGCGCGCTGGCTCTCTGATTCTGCGCGGCCAGGGACGGTTGCTTGAAGATATCGACCAGCTTGAAAAACTCAGCGCCATCCAGGCTTTGTTTGAAAGGCTGGAAACCGAGGA
>JAGWIE010000294.1 GCA_028866445.1 Rhodospirillales bacterium
AGCCTGGGCCCGCAGCCCCGCGAGATCGGTGCAGATAATTCGCGCTTCAATCATGATGCAGCGGCTTTGCGTTGCCCGGGGTGCGAGGTCAACCCGGCGGATTGCACAGCCTCATGGCTTCGTTAGAGTAGCGCGTATGAGTTCCGGCTTTCCGCCCTCAGCCCCCGCCCTTGCCCCACAACCGGGGCTGCCGGTGTTTCCAGTGGAAATACCCCCGCCGGACCTCTCCCGTTATCTCACGGGCAATACCGGCATTCCGGGTTTCACCTGCCTGGATTCAGGTTTGGCCGGGCCGCATGTGGTGCTAGTTTCGTTAATTCATGGCAATGAATTTGCCGGTGCCATCGTGCTGAAAGCCCTGCTGGATAGCGGGTTTAAACCGTTATGCGGCAAACTGACGCTGGGCTTCGCCAATCTTGCCGCCTTTGCCCGGTTTGATGCCACGAACCCCATCGCCTCGCGCTTCGTGGAAGAGGACATGAACCGCGTCTGGGATGATTACGCCTTGTTTGGAGTACGCCGCTCAGCCGAGCTGGAGCGGGCGCGTGAGATCAAACCTATCATCGATTCGGCGGATATTCTGCTGGATTTGCACTCGATGCTCTGGCCGTCTGACCCCGTATTGCTTTGCGGTGGCGGCCCGCGCGGCCGGGCTTTGGGCCTTGCCGTGGGTACGCCAGAGCTGGTGGTGGCCGATACCGGCCATGCCGGAGGCAAAAGGCTTATCGATTACGGGCGCTTCACTGAAGGCTCGCCGCAAGGGGCGGCTTGCCTGCTGGTTGAAGCCGGGCAGCACTGGCAGCAGCAAGCGGTGGCGCAAAGCCGCGCCACAATTTACGCTGTGCTGCGCAAGGCAGGAATGGTGGCGGGTACTGGCCCCGCTTCAACGGGAAAATTTGCCGAGGTCGTAAAACTCATCACCGCCCGCACCAACCGTTTCAGCTTCGTACGAGAGTTTCGCGGCGGAGACATCATCACCCAGGCCGGCACGCTCATCGCCCATGACGGCGATGAAGAAATCCGTACGCCGGAGGATAATCTCATCATGGTGATGCCGAGCCTTAAAGTGAGCCACGGCCACACGGCGGTAAGGCTCGCCCGGTTTTGCCCACCAGCCGGTTAGAGGGTTTCTTACAATTGCCACGAAGCTCTGGCAGCCGGTAAGTATGGATTTGATGCACCCCTCTCCGCCCGCCGCACACGGCACCATCCGCGACGACCGGATCACCGCAACCGGCAAGGACGAGATCAACGCGCTCACCGGCCTTCGCGGCGTGGCGGCGGTGCTGGTGGTTATCTATCACATCTACCCCTTCGCTGATTTCCCTTGGGGGCTGCGGCAGATCATCTCACGCAGCTATCTCTCGGTAGATGTGTTCTTCGTACTCAGCGGCTTCGTGATGGCGCTGAATTACGGCAAGATGTTCGAAACCGGATTTTCCGCGCCCGCTTTCGGCACCTTCATGCTCCGCCGCCTGGCGCGGCTCTACCCGCTCTACATCGTGTTTCTGGCGCTGCGGGTGGGCTATTCGCTGCTGGCCTATGGCAGCCTGCATGTGAAGAATTACTGGCTGGCAGTGAACCTGCCGCATCCTGTGGTGTCGCTGCTCGCCAATGCGTTGATGGTCCAGAGCTGGGGCATCGCCACAGCCATCACCAACCCCACCTGGTCCATCAGCGTGGAATGGGGTGCGTATTTTCTGTTCCCCTTCATTGTGGCGGCCATTCTTTACGGCAAGCCATGGCGGGCAGTGCTGGCCAGCCTTTTGGCCGTGGGGCTGCTGGTGCTGGTTACGCAGCTCACGCAGCATGACGGCACCATCCATAACGGCCCTATGGATGCCTATGATGGCAGCACCGCCGGGCCGATGCTGCGCTGCTTGGGCGGATTCACGCTGGGGCTGGTGGTTTACCGGCTTTACCTCTGGGCACCAGCGCGGCGCGTGGCGGGCGGTTGGCTCGGCCCGTTTGTCTGCGCTTATCTGCTGGCGGGCATGTTGCTGCACTGGCCAGACCTCGCCCTTTGCGCGGCCTTCCCGCCACTGGTTCTGGCGCTGGCCTGCAACCAGGGGGCGCTGGGGCGGTTTTTCTCCTGGGGGCCGGTGTTTCAAGCGGGCGTGCTCTCCTACGCCATCTACGTGATCCATAACCCCTGGATCGGTCTGTTCTACTGGGCCCGGAGCACCCTGCCGCATTTCATGCCGCATTGGCTGGCGGAAACGCTCATCGCCTGCGGGCTGGCCGCCTCAATCCTTGGCGCGGCTTTGTTTTTGCATCATTTCGTGGAAGTACCAGGCCGCCGGATCGTGCGCCGCCTGGGCACGCGCCGGACCAAGGCGGCTACCTGAAATTTAACGCAGTAATGCATCCACGAGCGCATTCCAGCTTGCCTCGTCGGGTGCCAGCAACAGCCCGTCGCC
>JAGWIE010000295.1 GCA_028866445.1 Rhodospirillales bacterium
CTCCGCGCTGCTTACCTTGCCGTTGCCCGGCATCGCGCTGGAGGAAGTTCAGGCGCTCTACCGTGCGCTGCTGGCCTCAGGTGCCGCCATCAGTGAGTTCAACTGCGTCCGGCGGCATCTTTCCCAAACCCAGGGCGGCCGCCTGGCCGCCGCCGCGCACCCCGCGAAGGTGGTTGGGCTTTTGATGTCCGATGTGCCGGGGGATGACCCGGCGGCCATCGCCTCCGGCCCCGTGGTGGCCGATGCCTCGACCAGCGCTGAAGCGGCGGCAATTCTTGCGCATTACCGTATTGATGTGCCGCCCTCGATCGCGGCCGTGCTGGCCTCACCCGAGAGCGAAAGCATAAAGCCGGGCGATGCGCGGCTCGCCGGGGCAGAGACGCATATGACCGTCACGCCCCAGGCTTCTCTGGATGCTGCGGCGCAAATGATCACCGCGCAGGGCATACCGGCCTATATTCTCAGCGACAGGCTTGAAGGCGAGGCCAAGGATGCCGGCGCTGTGCTGGCGGCCATCGCGCGGCAGGTCGCGGAACGCGGCCAGCCCTTCGCCGCCCCTTGCGTGCTGCTTTCGGGCGGTGAAACCACGGTGACGTTGCGCGCCCATGAAGAGGCGGGCAGGGGCGGGCGCAATGTCGAATTCCTGCTGGCGTTTGGCGTCGCCGCGCAGGACCAGCCCGGCATTTACGCCCTGGCCGCGGATACGGACGGCATTGACGGCATCGAGGAGATCGCCGGCGCCATCTGGACCCCCGGCACCACTGCCCGTGCCCAGGCCCAGGGGATGGACCCCCGCGCCTTCCTCACCCGCCACGATGCGCACAGCTTTTTCGAAGCCCTCCGCCAGTCCATTATCACCGGGCCGACGCATACGAACGTCAACGATTTCCGCGCGATTTATATCGCTCCCTCGGCCTGAGGTTTCGCCTCAGGTTTCCTCGGCTGGCGCGTCCTCGGGCTTCACCCGGCGGGCGCGGAGCTTGCGGATGCGCCGTGCATCCGCATCCAGCACTAGAAATTCCACGCCGGATGGGTGAGAAATAAGCTCTCCCCGTGCGGGAACGCGCTCGGCCAGGTTAAACACCAGCCCGCCAACCGTTTCGATATCCGCCTCCCGCTCATCGGCTGACAGGATAGGGCCAAGTTTTTCCTCAAACGCTTCCACGGGCAGCCGGGCGTTGATGTCGTAGGCACCATCGGGACGTTCGGTCAGCATCGGGCCTTCTACCTCGTCATGCTCGTCTGAAATATCGCCGACGATAGTTTCTACCAGGTCTTCAATGGTCACCAGCCCGTCGATGCCGCCATATTCATCCACCACCAGGGCCAAATGCGTGTGCATCTGGCGCATCTGCAACAGCAGGTCGAGAACCGCGATCTGCGGTGCCACCAGCAGCGGCTTGCGCAGAATCTTGTCGATTGAAAATTCAGCCGGCGCGCCGGTGAAGCCGAACACGTCTTTAATATGCACCATGCCGGCCACGTCATCGAGATGCTCGCGGTAAACCGGCATCCGGGAATGGCCTTCCTTGCGGATTAAGGCCAGCGCCTCCTCCAGCGTCACGCCCGCCTTCATCGCCACAATATCTGGGCGCGGCACCATCACGTCGTCGGCGGTGATGTCGCGCAAGCGCAGAACATTGCCAATGAGCGCGCGTTCCTGGGCGTTGAGATCGAGCGATTCGCCCTCCGTCTCGTTTGTTTCTGTACCGTTATCTTGCTTCTGCACCAGCTCCGCGATGGAGGCGCGGGCGGATTGTTCCTGCGCGCGCAGCTTGCCCAGCAGGCGGGAGAGTGCGCCGCTCATCGGTTCTTCCAGGGGTTGGGCACGCGCAGCCGGGCTAAAATGCGGGTTTCTTCCGCCTCCATCTCGCGTGCCTCGCCGGGGTGGTGGTGGTCATAGCCCTGCAAATGCAGAGCCCCATGCACAATAAGATGCGAAAGATGGTCGGCGATGCGCTTGCGCTCTCGCTTTGCCTCTTTGGCCACAACACCGAAGGCCAGCAAAATCTCTGGTGGCTGTTCGTAAGTTAGTACATTGGTGGGCTTGTTCTTGCCACGGTCACGGAAATTCAGCTTTTTCACTGTGCGGTCATCGGTAAGTGCCACGCTGGCGGCACAGCCAGTGGCCAGCAAAGCGCGGCTGACGCGGCGAAGAGCATCAGGCACATAGGCGCGCCAGCGCCGGTCCGTGATGATGATTTCGATGCCCCCGAGGGGGCCGATACTTCCAGAGTCGTCCATTATGATTTGGTCTGTTGCAAACCCATGGGGGTTGGTCAACCGCAGAGCGATTAACCTTGCCGTTCCCGGGCGTGTTCCTTCACCGCCTTGTAACGCTGGTCGTAGGCCTCGACGATCCGCGCCACCAGCGGGTGGCGCACCACATCGGCATTGGTAAAGCGCGTCACGCCGATG
>JAGWIE010000015.1 GCA_028866445.1 Rhodospirillales bacterium
GCGCTGCGGGAGATTCCACCGGGAACGACGCTCAGCTATGGCGCGTTGGCGGCGCGGATTGGCGCGCCGCGGGCAGTGCGGGCCGTGGCCGCCGCTTGCGGGTCGAACCGCCTCGCCATTGCCGTGCCCTGCCACCGCGTGGTGGCGAAAGACGGGGCTTTGACCGGCTATCGCTGGGGGGTGGACCGCAAGGCCGCCTTGCTGGCGCGGGAGGCAGGGCATGAGCCTGGACCTGTTTCCTGACACGCTGGCCCTTCCCGGGCTTACCTATCTGCCCGGCTTTGCCTTGGGCGAGGAGGCGGATTTGGTACGCGCCGTTATGGATGTGGCGCAGGGGGCACCTTTCCGGCGCATGAAAACCCCTGGCGGGCGGGAGATGAGTGCAGCCATGACCAATTGCGGCGCGGCGGGCTGGGTGAGTGATGCCAAGGGATACCGCTATGCACAGCAAGACCCGCTAAGTGGTGCCCCCTGGCCGGAGATGCCGCCGATATTCCGGGCTTTGGCCGAACGCGCGGCGCAAGCGGGTGGGTTTGCGGGCTTCGCGCCGGATATGGCTTTGATTAACCGCTATGAGCCGGGGGCGGGAATGTCTCTGCACCAGGACATTGACGAGCAGGATTTTTCCGCACCCATCGTTTCGGTTTCGCTGGGCCTGCCTGCGGTTTTTCTCTGGGGCGGTTTGAGCCGGGCGGAAAAGCCCGCGCGCCTGACCCTGCATAGTGGTGACGTGCTGGTATGGGGTGGCCCAGCGCGGAAGTTTTTCCATGGCGTGGCACCGGTGAAGGCAGGCGCACATGAATTGACAGGCGCGGCCCGGCTGAACCTGACATTCCGCCGGGCGCTTTAAAATCATCCGGCTCTATGCGGAGCCGGTTTTATAATTATCCAGCCTGAGAACTTCCATGAAACGCCAGGCATTGCCGATTTCGGTGAAGCCAAACTGACGATAAAGCCCATGCGCGTCTGAGGTTAGCAGAAGCAGTCGTCGAAGATTTTTCAAATCCTCATGTGCCATCACGGTTTGCATCAGCCATTTGGAGAGCCCTTTGCCCCGGTGCGGTTTTAGAATGAAGATATCCGCCAGCAGGGCAAAGGTGGCCTTGTCTGTTACAATACGGGCAAGGCCGACCTGGTGAGTTTGATGATACACGCCAAAGCAGAGAGACTGCGCCAGGGATTTTTCAACGATATGAAGCGGGATGCCTGGTGACCAATAACTTTCCTCAGCCAGGAATTTATGGATCAAATTTAGGTCAAGCCTGGCCGGATCGGTTGAAATCTCGTAGCCGCTCACACTGGTTGGCGTTTGTAATCTTGCTCTTTCAGCCAAGCATTTATTCCGCCGCGATGAGGGAAGGGCGGCTATAGCCCCGCGGACGGTAGAACAATATGCCCGCTACAAGCCCGCCAACGCCGACCACCTTCACGATGGTGTTGAAGGTGGTGATGGCATAGAACCCAAGCCCGATAAGCGCGATGGCCGAAAGTGCCGGGAAGATGACATATTGCACGAAGGTGAAGCCGCTGCTCTTGCGGTACACCCAGGCGCAAACCAGCCCGGCGAGACCGTAATAATAGCACACCTGCACGGCGATGGCGGCCACGGAATCATTCAGAATTGCGGAAATTGAAGGCAGGAAGCTGGAAATAACGATCAAGGCCAGCCCGATGAGGAGCAGCAGATACATCGTGCGCACGGGGGTTATGGTTTTCTCGTGCACCAAGCCGAAATAGCCCGGCAAGGCGCGGTCCCGCCCCATGGCGAACAGAGTGCGGGAGAATTGCAGCATTGTGGTTTCCAGCGTGGCAACCGAGGAGAGAATAAGCACCAGCGCCGCGCCGTAGCCGCCGATTTTGCCCAGACCCGCCGCGATGGCGACATGGTAGATGAGGTTATCTGAAAAGCCGGAAGCATCCTTCAGCGAGAACATCATCAGTGCCGCCACGGTGAACGCAATAAAGGAGGCGATGGTGGCGAAGATGGAAAGAAACCCGCCGCGCCCGGCAACGTTGTGCTCCTGGCCTTTGGTTTCTTCCGCCAGATTCGCCGTAACGTCCCACCCCCAATATAGAAACACCACGCTGAGCGAGGAGGCCGCGAAGCTGCCCGCAGGGTAGTTAAAGCCAAACCAGGACCAGGAGAAATGCGAAACCGCGCCATGCGTGCCGCTATGCACGAAGGCGGCGATGGAGATGATGAAGAGCAGCCCAAGCTCAATGCTGCTCATCACCACCTGGATTTTGCTGGTAAGCTCAATGCCGGTGATGAGCACAAGCCCGATGATTACAAACCATACCGCGCCGATGCTGGTAGTGAGCAGCACATTTGTGGCGAGCGAAGGGTCCATTAGTTGCAGCGTGGCGGTGCCTAGTGGCACAGAGCCGGTGACCATGAACACCATGGCCGCGACAAGCAACGCCCAGCCGGAGAAATAGCCGAAGAATCCGCCGAACACGGATTTCGTCCATTCATAGGCAGCCCCCGCATTCGGCATTTTATGGGACAGGCCCTTATAGGCCACCGCTATGCCGAGCATCGGCACCGCGAAGAGAAGAAGCGCATTGGGCGAGACGCTGCCCGCCGTGGCCAGCAGCCCGGCAATAGCCACCGCGATGGAAAAGCCAGGGGCGGAACCGGCCACACCCATGATGATGGATTCAAAGAAAGACAAAGAGTCCGATTTGAGCTTTGTACTCATGACGTTGCTCCCAGTGTGATGTGCAAACTTTGATTGTTGGTTAAAGAGCTTTCGGTTGCTGCTGGGTAATACAGTGGATGTTGCCACCACCCAGCAGAATTTCGCGCGCAGGCAGCATCACGATCTCGCGTTCCGGGAACAGCCTGGCCAGCACTTTGCGCGCGGGTTCGTCTGTTTCCACCCCGAAGGCGGGGGCGATGATGGCACCATTGGCGATGTAGAAATTTACGTAAGATGCGGCGAGGCGCTCCCCCGCCTTACGGTTCATGCCGGAAGCCGTGGCATCCACGCCCGCGGCTTCTTCTTCAGTGTAGAACATCGGGGTTGGCATCGGGATACGCTCGATGGTGAGCGCGCGGCCTTTTGCGTCCCGCGCATCCTTCAGCCTTGCCTCCGCCTCGCGGCTGACCTGATAATGCGGGTCGGCTGGGTCGTCGCACCAGGTGAGCAGCACCACGCCCGGTTTTACGAAACAGGCGAGATTGTCGATATGCCCATCGGTTTCGTCATGCGGCACGCCGTTTTCAAGCCAGATGACATGGGAGGCGCCGAGATAATCCTTCAGCATCCGCTCCATATCCTGCCGCCGCACATCTGTGTTGCGGTTTTCGTTCAGCACGCATTGCTCGGCTACCAGCACAGTGCCTTCGCCATCCACATGGATCGCGCCGCCTTCAATGACGAAAGGGGCGCGGAAGCTGCGGGCGCGTTCCAGGCCGAGGATTTTGCTGGCGATGGCGTCGTCTTTGTCCCACGGGAAATAGAGCCCGCCCCAGCTTTTAAAAGGCCAGTCCACGCCTGCAAGTTCGCCGTTTTTGCCCAGCAGGAAGGTGCAGGCAATGTCCCGCGCCCAGGCATCGTTGCTGCTCATTTCCACCACCCGTATTGCGGGTGGCAGGCAGGCGCGGGCGTTTTCATATTGCGCCGCACTCACCAGCATTGTTACGGGTTCAAACCGTGAAATGGCGGTGGCGATGGCGGTGAAGGCTTTTTGTGCGGGCTTGGCGCCCAGCCGCCAGTTATCTGGCCGTTCGGGCCAGATCATCCAGCAGCCCGTATGCGCTTCCCACTCGGCCGGCATTCTAAAGCCGGCCTCATGCGGGGTAATTATATGTTCCATGCGCGCCTCAGGCGTTTTTCAAATAAGCGTCGTATTCAACATCCGAAATCCGCTTGCGCAGCTCGCTGATCTCCTGGCGTTTGCAGGCGATGTAGTAACGCTGGAAGTCTTTGCCGAAAATTTCACCCATGGCGGCGGAGCTGGCAAAACGGTCCACCGCACCAGACCAGGCGATGGGCAAGCGCGGGGCCGTGGGGCTGCGCACGGTGCCGTGGGTTTCCGGCCCTGGGTCGGCTTTGGTTTCTATGCCGTGCAAAGCTGTGCCAAGCAGGGAGGCAAAAGCGAGATAGGGGTTGCAGTCCGCTCCGGCGACGCGATGCTCGATGCGCGAGGCGGCGGGGTCTGCGGTGATAACGCGCACGGAGGCCATGCGGTTGTCGTGCCCCCAATCGCCATAGGTGGGCGCGTGCACGCCAGGCGCGAAACGCCGGTAGGAATTGGCGTGCGGCGCCAGGGTGAGCATCGTGTCTGGCATGTTGTGAATGATGCCGCCCAGCGCATGGTAAAGCTCAGGTGAGGCGCGTTCTGGCGTGCCGGTGAAGATGTTTTTGCCGGCATTGTCGAGGATCGACATATGCACATGCATTCCCGAGCCCGCCCATTGGCCATAAGGCTTGGCCATGAAGGTGGCGGTGAGGCCGTGCTTCCGCGCCACCTGCTTGATGGTGCGTTTGAACAGATTGGCACTATCAGCCACGCGCAAGGCATCAGTTGAGTATTTCAGCGTGACCTCGAACTGGCCGGGGCCGGACTCGCTCACCAGCGTTTCCAGAATAATGTCCTGCGCTTTCGCGCAAGCCATCATTTCGCGCAAAATCGGCTCATAATCATGCACTTCGCCTAGCCCCACGGCGTCGATTTGCCAGCCGCGCCAGCCGGATTCATCAGCGCCGCGCGGGGCGATTTTCAAACC
Source organism: Rhodospirillales bacterium (assembly GCA_028866445.1). Lineage (GTDB taxonomy): Bacteria > Pseudomonadota > Alphaproteobacteria > Acetobacterales > Acetobacteraceae > Acidocella. The sequence continues at coordinate 4,736 of JAGWIE010000015.1, forward strand.
GTCCTGGCGGGGGTCAACCAGGTAAAACTCAAGCTCCACGCCCAAGGCAGGGGTAAGCCCCGCCTTGGTGTAACGCTGCAACACCCGTGTGAGGGCGCTGCGCGGGTCGAGATAATAAAGCTCGCCATCAGGTTCGCGCATGGTGAGCAAAGCCTGCACCACATTGCCATCCGCCCAGCCCATGCGGGTGATGGAATGCGGCACGGCGACGCACATGCCATCCGGGTCGCCGGTATCGTAGGCGATGCCGCCTTCGATGATATCCCGCCCCCAGATATCCAGCAGATAAGCCGAACGCGGCAAAGCGATGCCGCTGCCCAGCAGGGATTTTGCCTTGTCCCGTTGCAGCCATTTGCCGCGGGGCACGCCGTTCACGTCGATCACGAAGGCTTCGATGTAATCCGCACCGGAAAGCAATGCGGCCTTGGCTTCGATGTCCGGGTTGGTCAGTATGTTCATATTGCCACCTCTGAGCGGACATCAGCGAAGGTTTGCTCGAACGCTTTTTTCGCCATGGCGGCGAACAGATCGATCTCCGCTTCCGAGATGGTGAGTGGCGGGGAGAACAGCATGGTGTCGCGCGTGGCGCGCATCATCAGCCCATTGGCGATGCAATGGTCGCGGCAGATGACGCCGACGCGGCCGTTTTTCTCGAAGAATTTGCGGGTGCGCTTATCCGCCGTGAGCTCAATGGCGCCGATGAGCCCGACACCACGAATTTCGCCGACGATCGGCAGATCGCCAATGGCATCGTTAAGTTTGGCGCGCAGCAATTCGCCCTTGCGCGCGGCCCCCTCAACCAGTTTTTCATCCTCGATGATTTGCAAATTCCGTAGGCCCACAGCGCAGGAAACCGGATGACCGGAGTAAGTGAAGCCGTGATAATATTCGCCAACCTCGTTGATGAGCACATCCGCCACACGGTTGTTCATCAACAGGGCGGAAAGCGGCAGATAACCCGAGGTGAGGCCCTTGGCGGTGGTCATCATATCCGGCTTGATGCCGAACGTATCCGTGCCGAACATTTTGCCCGTGCGGCCATAGCCGCAGATCACTTCATCGGCGATCAGTAGAATGTCATATTGCTTGCAGATGCGGTTGATTTCCGGCCAGTAAGTTTCGGGCGGGATCAGCACGCCGCCCGCACCTTGGATCGGCTCGCCGATGAAGGCGGCGATGTTTTCGGGCCCAAGCTCCTGGATTTTTTTCTCCGCTTCGCGCGCGGCGTAAAGGCCGAATTCCTCCGGGCTCATCTGCCCGCCCTTGCCGTACCAATAAGGTGGCAGCACCTGCGCGAAATTCGGCAAGTCGCCAGCCTGGCGGTGCATGTCTTTCATGCCGCCGGCGGAGGCGCCCAAAGTGGTGGAACCGTGATAGCCATATTCCCGGCCGATAACGATTTTCTTTTCCGGCTTGCCGATCGTTTGCCAATACACTCGCGCGCTACGGATGGCGCTGTCCACCGCCTCGGACCCCGAGCAGGCGAAAAACGCGTGCTCAAAACCCTCTGGCGAAATTTCCGCCAATTTTTTCGCCAGCAAAACGGCAGGCTCGTTCGTGGTTTTGAAGAACGCATTATAATAAGGCAGCTTGGTCATCTGCTTGGTGGCGGCTTCCACCAGTTCCTGCCGCCCGTATCCGGCGGCGACGCACCAAAGCCCGGCCATGCCGTCCATGATTTTATTGCCCTTGGAATCGTGCAGATAGACGCCTTCAGCTGAGGTGATCAGCCGCACACCGTGCTCGTGCAGCTCCTTATGGTCGGTGAAGGGGTGAAAATGGTGGGCAGCGTCCAACGCCTGCCAGTCAACGCCGAGGTTGAGATCGTCCAACATGATAAAGCTCCGATTTTTCTGAATGGGGGCACCCGCGCGGTAGGGCGGGCGTGGGGAATATTCAGAACGCGGGCGGGTTGAAGCCAATGCGTGCGCAGAGAATGAGCATCTCTGCGTGCAAATTAAGCGCAGTTGGTGGCACTGCTGAAACCATGCTCAACAGTGCCACGCTCCCCGGAACCTATCAAGGAAATTTTGACGGTGTGATGATGGCTTTCTGCCCTTGCCGGGGGCGGCGGGGCGGGGCAAGTAACCGCCATGTCCGATCTCGATGAGCTTTTGAACAAACGCGGCCGCAGCGCGCCGCTAGGTGCCTATGTTACGGCGGTGGCGTTTGATGCCAAGGGTTTGCCCGGCTTTGCCCTGGGCGATGGCACGCTGCGCCTGGGGCCGGACTATACCTCCGTTGCGCTGCATGATGGCGCGGTGTTGAGCCTGGCGGCGCACCCGGAAGGCGGGTTTATCACCGGCGGTGATGACGGGCGGTTGATGCGCACCAAACCCGATGGCGGCACGCAAGAGTTGCGGAAATTCGGTTCCAAATGGGTGGAGCATGTGGCGGCGTTTTCCGGCAAGGGGGCTTTGCTGGTGGCGGCGGTGGGCAAGACCCTTTATGTGCTGAGCCCCGATGGGGAGGTGCTGAAGGAATTGGCACATCCTTCCACCGTCACCGGCATTGCGTTTGACGCCAAGGGCAAGCGCGTGGCGGCTTCGCATTATAATGGAGCGAGCCTGTGGTTCACGGCCTCGGGTGCGTTGGTTTCGCCGAAGCTGGAGTGGAAGGGCAGCCATACCGGCGTTGCCATCCATCCGGGCGGCGAGGCGTTGGTGACGACAATGCAGGAAAATGCCTTGCATGGCTGGACCCTGCCGGGGGGCAAGCACATGCGCATGTCTGGCTACCCCGCCAAGCCGGAATCCTTCGGTTTCACCAAATCCGGCAAGTGGCTGGCCACGGCGGGGGCGGAAAGCATCGTGCTCTGGCCGTTTTTTGGCGGCGGGCCGATGGGCAAGCCACCCACGGAGCTGGGCATGGGCGACGGCATTGTGAAGCGCGTGGCTTGCCACCCCAGGCATGAGGTGGTGGCCGCCGGGTTTGATACCGGCATGGTGCTGGTGGCGGATGTGGCGCGCGAACGCGTGCTGCCGGTTTGCGGGCCGGGGCGCGGCAACATAACCGCCCTGGCCTGGAACGCCGATGGCACGCAACTGGCCTTCGGCACGGAAACGGGCTTTGCCGCGGTGGTGGATTTCACCCAGGCGTAAGCCCGCCGGTTGCTTGGTTTCAGATGATGCCGCGGAACACAGCGCAAAGGGCAAAGACCTCCGCCGTGAGCGGCAGGTTCTTGTGCGCGCAATAGCGGGTGGCGAGCTTGATCAGCTCTTTGATGTCCCGGCCGCTGAGTGCGGGGTAGCGCGCCAGCAATTCCTCTTGGAGCGGCTCAGGGATATCCGCCCCGAACTGTGCCGCCAAGGTATGCCATAGCTGCCTTGCCGCATCCGGGGGCGGAATATCGTAGCGGATCACCGCGATGCAGCGCGACAGAATCGCGTCGTCCACATCTTCCATTCGGTTCGTGGTCATGAACAGCAGGCCATCGAAATATTCGAGCGTGCGCAGGAACTCGGCGACGATGGCGTTGTGCTCCAGGTCGTTGTCACGCTTGCGGATGTAAACATCGGCTTCGTCGAGCAGCAGGATGGCACCCCAGCGCGCCGCGCGGCGCAGGATGCGGGTGAGATTCGCCTCAACCGATTCCGCGGTGACGCCAAGCTGGCCCGAATGCACCCGGTAGAGCGGCTTGCCCACCACTTCGGCGTAAACCTCGGCGGTGAGGGTTTTGCCAAGCCCCGGCGGGCCTTTGCAGAGGATGGTGGTGCCACCGGATTTACCCTCGATGATGTCCTCCGACATCACATCGAGATCCGCGGTGAGAATGTCGATCAGGTCGCGGTGTGCTGCCGGTAGCACGAGCCGTTCACGCAGCTCAGGCTTATAGATGTAGGGCTCAACATTCTCGACATGCACCCAGATGTTGCGGTGCTGCTCCAGGTGGAAAAGATAGAGATAGCAATGCATGGGGATATGGTCGAAACCTTGTTCGACCCCTGCATCGCGCCAGAAATTCGGCGCGGTCATCGTCACGAAGCGCCGCTCCAGCGCTTCCTCGTCGTTCACGCAGCGCACGCTGGCGTGCTTTGGCAGGCGCACCATGTCGAACTTGCCCAAGGGGGCGCTGGACCAGCCAGCATTCACGGTGAGGCATTGCTGGCCGAATTGCTGCTGCATTTGGCGGAAACGCTTTGCGTGGCGCTCGTATTCCGTCTTGAACTCGGGGCATTCCTTGAAGAAACCATGCTCTGCCAGAAGCTCGGGGATGGTGCGGTTCACGATGTCGTTGGCGTCGACCACGATCGCCTGGGTCATGCCGGCATAGCGCTGGCGGGCATCGTTTCGCGCCGCGTTGCCGGCCGCCTGCATGGTGTTGGCGAGCAGGCTGACAATGACGTAGGGCTTGCCCTCGTTGGGTGCCGCATAGCGCATTTCGGTAACCAGCCAGGGCAGCAAGACGCCATCAGGGCTGCGCTGATACAACCAGCCATCGATCACATCGCGTTTGAGATAAGCGATCAATCCGTTGATCAGCACATCGATTTTCGGGACCGTTCTGGCCGCTGGGGCGGAATGGATTTTGTCGAGCGCCAGCAATTGCAGCATCAACCCGCGCTCGCCGCTTTCGCGGCAGGTGGTGTAGAGCGCGTTCAGAGATTCAGCATCGAACAGGCTGCTGGCGACTACGGCCCGGCCGCGTGCGGGTCTGTCCTTACCCAGATGTTTCGCGAGTGAGGAATCCTCCGAAATTCTGTCGAGCAACTTGTGCACGATCTCGTCGGGGAGGTCGAAATCCATCAGGGCAACAGTCATCAGCTTCTCTATCTTTATTGAGGCACCAGGGCAAAGACCGGAGCCTTCGCCCCGGGCGCTAGACCGGTTTTCTTGATCCAAAGCTCATTGTAGAGCCGAAGGAAGTGTCGGTAAATCCAGGAAACCTGTTGGTTGATTGAGAAAAATTCGATATCCAGCGGAGTGGTGATTGCAGCAGGAGTGAGAGACGGATGATTTTAGATCGCGTCATACAGGGGATCTGCTTCAAAATCTAAATCCGCCTCTAAAACAATGAATTAGAGGGCAATTCGGACTTTAGGACCGTTCGCAAATCGAGCGAACCTAAAGTCATCATGCTTTAATGCCCCCCTGCCGTTACCGCGCCGTTGCGGTAGGCAGCGAATTTTTCCACCATCGTTTCGCTGGCCTCGTTGAGCCCGATGATGTCTATTTGTTTATCGTGGCGGTGGGCTTTCAGAACGATTTTATCCAGCGCGCCAACGGCGGAAATGTCCCAGAAATGCGCGTGGGATACGTCAATTATCAGCCGCGTCACATCTTCCAGAAAATCCACCTTGTCGTTCAGGAAACTGGCGGAGGCGAAGAATACCTGGCCCTCCACGATATAGGTCCGAGTTTGCGCGTCGGGTGAGAGGGTGGAGCGCACCCGCACCAGCCCTGAGACCTTGCCCGCGAAGAAAATACCCGAGAGCAGCACGCCCACGATGACGCCCTTGGAAAGATTGCCCGTGGCCACCACGGTGAGCACTGTGGCCACCATTACCACTGAGGACGGCCAGGGGTTGGCGCGCAGATTGGGGATGGAACGCCAGGAGAAGGTGTTGATGGAGACCATGATCATCACCGCCGTAAGGGCCGCCACAGGCACAATCGCCAGCAACCCATGCAGCAGCACCAACAGCACCAGCAGGAAAACGCCGGAAACCAGAGTGGAAAGCCGCCCGCGCCCGCCGGACGTCACGTTGATGACGGACTGGCCGATCATCGCGCAGCCGCCCATGCCGCCGAACAAGGCCGAGCCGATATTGGCGATGCCCTGGCCCACACATTCGCGGCTCTTATTGCTGGGTGTGTCGGTCCTGTCGTCCAGAATCTGCGCGGTGAGCATGGTCTCCAGCAGGCCCACCGCCGCCATGGCCAGCGCCACGGGGGCGATGATCTGCAATGTGGTGAGGCTGAACGGCACATGGGGAATGCCGAATTTCGGCAGACCATTGGGCAGTGCGCCCAGCTCGGACACATGCTTCACGTGCAGATGCATGAAATAGCTGACCAAGGTGACCACGATCACCGCCATCAATGGCGATGGGAACGCCTTGGTGAGGTAAGGAAACCCGTAAATCACCACCAGGCCAAGCGCGATGAGTGTGAACACCGAAGGCGGCGCGCCGATGAGCTGGGGCAGTTGCGCCATGAAAATGAGAATCGCCAGCGCGTTAACGAAGCCTGTCATCACCGATTGTGAGACGAAGCGCATCAGCCGCCCCAATTGCAGCAGCCCGGCGATTATCTGGAATATGCCCATTAGCAAGGTAGCTGCCAGTAGATAGGAAAGCCCGTGAGTATGCACGATGGGGCCCATCAAAACCGCGGTTGAGGCGGTGGCCGCCGAGATCATCGCCACCCGCCCACCGGTGAAGGCGATGATGGTGGCGATAACGACGGAGGCATAAAGCCCCACTTCCGGTGGCACCCCGGCAACAACGGAGAAGCCGATCGCCTCGGGGATAAGCGCCAAGCCGACGACAAGGCCGGATAGGAAATCAGCACGCGGCTGGCTCAGCCAGTCCCGGTAAAAGGAGGTTGTTTTGGTCATAATAGGCTTTAGGTTCAACAATTGCGAGGCGTGGCCCGGCATTGTCCGGCGGATTAGCGGCCGGAAGAGCCACCCGGAGTTGCACCGGGTCCTGACGAATGACGCGGATATAGGGGACTGCGCGCTGCGGCGCAATATTCAAGCGCGTTTGGCACCTTCATGCCCCAGCCGCCACAGCGCCAGCGCTAGTTCCAGCCCGAACACCCAGGTGGAGAGCAGATGCCCGCGCGCGAAGGCGGCATGATTTCCAGCCAGACGCCAAGCATCAAGATTCGGAAGCATCCAGAACCAGGACCATAGTGTGCAGAGCATGATAACGCCCGGCACCAGTGCGGCGCGGCTGCGGCGCAGGCCGTAGCCCAGCAACGCCAGCCCGGAGGTGGCCAGGCAATAAGCGTATAAAAACGGAAAAACCGTGCGGATGAACGGCCCCGCCACGGCAAACGGCAGGCGGGTGAACACCAGAGGGGCCATCACCGCGCCGAAAAACAGCATCCCGCCCGCCAACAGGCCAAAGCCCGTCATGGACAGGATGCTGCCAAACCTTCGCATCAGTAGCGGTAAGCCTCGTGCTTGAACGGGCCTTGCACCTTCAGGCCGAGATAGTCCGCCTGCTTCTCGGAAAGCTGGGTCAGCTTCGCGCCAACCTTGGCCAGGTGCAGGGCGGCGACCTTTTCGTCCAGATGGCGGGGCAGCACGTAGACTTTCTTCTCGTATTTGCCCGCCGGGGCGGTCCAGAGCTCGATCTGCGCCAGCACCTGGTTGGTGAAGCTGGCGGACATCACGAAGCTCGGGTGGCCGGTGGCGTTGCCGAGGTTCACCAGGCGGCCTTCGGAGAGCACGATGAGGCGCTTGCCATCGGGGAAGACCACCTCGTCCACCTGCGGTTTCACGTTCTCCCATTTATAGTTCCGTAGGCTCTCGATCTGAATTTCGGAGTCGAAATGCCCGATATTGCAGACGATGGCGCGGTGCTTCATGGCGCGCATATGATCGGCGGTGATTACGTCCACATTGCCGGTGGCGGTGACGAAAATATCGCCCACGGGGGCGGCCTCTTCCATGGTCACCACCTCGTAGCC
>JAGWIE010000296.1 GCA_028866445.1 Rhodospirillales bacterium
GTGAGGCGGCCAAACAGCAGCGACCAGGGACCGGGAGCTTGTAATTGCATGATCTACCTTCCTTCGCTCTATTTCTCGTTAGAGCCGATGCTCTTGGTCAGTTCCGAAGACACCGGGTACACAACACCCGCCTGCGCCGCGGCCACGACTTTATCGAAGAGCTGAGGATCTGGGTTGGAGAAATAAGAAACTTTCGCGCCAACATTCACCTGCGGCTGCGCCACGTTCTGAAACGCCGCATAGCTGAGCTGGTTGGAGCTTGCAGCCGCCTTTTGCACCCAGGCACTAAAGTCAGCCGGGGAGACGACATGGGTGGCAAACTGCATCCAGGAGAACCCGGCACCTGAGAAATCCGCCCCGAAGCCGGTATAGTCACCCAGCACTGGCGCGTCGAAACTGTCTCGTGTGCGCATACCCGGCATCACCGCGATCATCGGCGCGAGCTGCGGGATATAGATGTCGTTGGAGACGGAGGTGGAGGTGAGGCGCATTCTCACCACGCTGCCCTGGGGCACTTCCAGCTCATCAATGGTAGCGATGTGCTGGGCCGGATAGACGAACACCCACTGCCAGTCGGTGTTAATGACATCCACATTCAGCACGCTCCCCGGGTCGGCGGTTACCTGCTTGTTCAGCAGACCAGGGTTATACGGTTCAACCGCGTAAATGGTTTTAACCGAATAGAGGCCAAGCCCCGCGACGACGACAAAAGGCACGCCCCAGACCAGCAGCTCCAACACCGTGTTATGCGACCAATCAGGATCGTAAGCGGCGTTAGCGCCTTTGCGATAGCGCCAGCAGAAAACCGCGATGGCCAGGAGCACCGGCAGGATGATCAGCGTCATCACGACCGTATCGACGATCGTGGCGTGCCATTCCTGCGTGGCGATGGCGTTAATAGGGTGAAAAAGCAGATAGTCTCCGCTTGAACAGGCGCCCAGCGCCAGCATCGGTAGCAGAGCGAGATAGGGTTTCAGTCTCAAGGCCGCCTCGCGTCAAAATGTCCAGCGCCAGGGCGCGGCTTGGCCACGCCCTGAACCATGTCTCACAGCAAACAGCGCGGCATTTTGGTGCCACGCAGCAAGTTATAAAACAGCCTTTAGAGCGATTACGCGAGGACTGAAAGCCTTACCGCGTGTTAGCCTGGCATACCAGAAACACAGCGCAGGGTTTTCGCATCAAAACACCAGGAAATCTGCTATTTTCAGTTATTCACTGGTCAGCAACCTGCGGTACAGATGCCAACTTGCATGGCCCAATACGGGCACTGTTATGGAAAGCCCCAGCAAGCCGGGAAGCGAGCCGAGGACAAGCCCGGCCACGACCACACCGCCCCAGGCCAGGGAAAGCTGGCGATTCGCCAACGCGGTGCGCACGGAAAGGGCGACCACCTCGCCTACGCCCATTTCGCGGTCCAGCGCCAATTGAAACCCCACCAGCCCAATCGCTAGCGCCACCAATGCAAAGCCCGCGCCCAGCAGCACACCCAGCACCAGCATGATATTGCCGGGAGTGGTGGCGAAGAGATTGCCGAAGAACGACCCGCCCGCCACCCGGCCAAGGGTGAGGCTGTAGAGCACGCCTGCAACCACGATCCATAGCGCGAACAGCCCAATGAGCAGCAGCGCCAGGCGTTGCACGGTGAGCCGCCGGGGCGAATCAAAAATCGCGGCGGCGGCGTCGGATGTCGCGGTGCCGTCCCGCTCCCGCTGGCGGCTAAGCGCCGCGAACCAGATTGTGGCGATAGGGCCAACCAGCGCCACACCGGCGCAAATGGGAAAAACGAAGGGCAGCAACGCGCGGTCTAGGATGACGCCGGCCAAAAGCGCGCAAGCGAGAGGGTAGATGACGACATTCACCACCACATCTGTCCGGAAGGCCTTCCAATCAGCCACCCCTTCCCTCAAGGCGGCTGAAATGGCCTCAAGCCCTGGGTGTTTGATGCTTACAGGTCCGGTCGCGGCCTCTGGGTGTGTGTCCTGCGGGTACTGATCCGCGCCCGGATAGCCGCGCGCTTCATCAAGGCCGGTAAATTCGCGGGATTCACTTAAAGAAATCGTCACGCTTTGTTCTCCCACTTATGCGCCAATGCGGCACGCATCTTGTCTTTCTTCTAGTTAAGCGCGATTTCCGCTTTTCAACCAGAAAATTCTTAACGTTGTGAGATGCGTGGAAGGCATTGAAACCATGCCTGGACATGGCAACTCTTGAAGCGCAGCCTCAACGCCTGTTCCAAACTTAGGTGCACCCGATGCGCAAATTATTACTTCCCCTTCTGTTTCTCGCCGCCCCTTCAAGCGGGCTTGCACAAGCTGCTTCCGTGCCCGCCCCGGCTTATAATCCGCCGGATGCCGCCACCAGCGAAACCGCGATCCTCTCCGGCGGATGTTTCTGGGGCGTGCAGGG
>JAGWIE010000297.1 GCA_028866445.1 Rhodospirillales bacterium
GGTGTGGAAATCGGCGGCGACACGGTGGGTCTCATCACCTATATGCGAACCGATGGCGTGCAATTGGCCCAGGAAGCCGTTACCGCCATGCGCAAGCAAATCCAGGCCGAGTTCGGGGACCAATACCTCCCCGTTGCCCCGCGCATCTACCAAAGCAAGGCCAAAAACGCGCAGGAAGCCCACGAGGCGATCCGCCCCACGGACATCGCGCTGAAGCCCGAGAAAGTGGCGCGTATGCTCAATGCCGAGCAGGCCAGGCTCTACGAGCTGATCTATAAGCGCGCTTTGGCCTGTCAGATGTCCCCGGCCGAGCTGGACCAGACCGCCGTGGACCTGACCGACGGCAAAGGCCAAACCCTGCGCGCCACCGGCTCCGTGCTGGCGTTTGACGGCTTCCTGAAGCTCTACAAGGAAGACCAGGACGACGCCCCCGCCGACGCGGACGATGATAGCCGCATTCTGCCGCCCATCGCCAAGGGCGACCCGGCGAAGACGCGTGACGTGACCGCGACCCAGCATTTCACCCAGCCACCGCCGCGCTATTCCGAGGCCTCGCTGGTGAAGAAGATGGAAGAGCTCGGCATTGGTCGGCCTTCCACCTACGCCTCCATCCTTTCCGTGCTGCGAGACCGCAATTACGTGAAGCTGGAAGCCAGGCGCTTCATCCCGGAAGATCGTGGCCGGCTCGTTACCGCCTTCCTGGTGAGCTTCTTCGCCCGCTATGTCGATACCGGCTTCACCGCCAATCTCGAAGAACAGCTCGACGAGGTTGCCGAGGGCAAGGCTAATTGGCGGCGGGTTCTGCGGGCCTTCTGGGATGATTTCTCCAACGCTATCGGTCAGACAAAGGATTTGAAAATTTCCGATGTCATCGACGCGTTGGACCATGATTTAGGCCCGCATTTCTTCCCCGCCCGGGAAGACGGTTCAGACCCCCGCGCCTGTTCCGCCTGCGGCACCGGCCGTTTGGGGCTTAAGCTCGGGCGCTATGGCAGCTTTATCGGCTGCTCAAACTACCCAACCTGCCAATACACCCGCAAACTCGCGGTTGATGGCGGTGAGACCGAGGATGATTCCTTAAAAGACGGTATGCGCCTGCTTGGCCAGCACCCGGAAACAGGTGACGACATCACCCTCCGCCGCGGCCCATACGGACTTTACGTGCAGCAGGGCGAGCCCGACCCGGAGGACAAAAAAGCCAAGCCCAAACGCGCCTCGCTGGCGCGGGGCATGGATGGTGCCACATTGACGCTGGAAGAAGCCCTCGGCCTGCTCTCTTTGCCGCGTTTAGTTGGGCTGCACCCGGAAACCGGGCAAAAGATCGAGGCCAATATTGGCCGCTTTGGCCCTTACGTGAAAATGGGCGCGCTGTTTGCCTCGCTGGACCGTGACGATAACGTGCTGCATCTTGGCTTCAACCGGGCCATGGACCTTATTGCCAAAAAACAGGAATCCGTGAAAACCCTGGGGCAGCACCCCAAGGATGGCGCTGATGTTCTTGTTCGCAAAGGCCGGTTTGGGCCATACGCGCAATGGGGCAACATTGTCGCCAATTTGCCGAAAGGCGTGGAGATGACCAGCCTAACGCTCGAAGAAGCCGTTGCCCTGCTGGCTGAAAAAGGCAAAACCCTGGCCCCGCGTGGCAAAAAGGGCGCCAAGGCCAAGCCTGCCGCCAAAGCCGCCACCAAGCCCGCTGCGAAGCCCACAGCAAAACCCGCTGCGAAGAAACCCGCGGCCAAAAGCAAAGCCAAGCCAGCAGCCAAAGCCACAACAAAACCGGCAAAGGCGAAAAAAACCGCCTGAACGGCCTTAGGGTATCGTGCCGCGCACGGTCTCCAGCCTGTCGGCCTCGGCCGCGGGCTTGTCCGTCCGCAGCCGTAAAATACGTGGAAACCGCAGTGCGATGCCTGATTTATGCCGGGTGGAAAACTGCGCGGCATCAAACCCCAGCTCAAACACCAGCTCTTTCTCAACCTCGCGCACCGGGCCGAAGCGGTTGATGGTGTGGTTTCTTATCCAGCGGTCGATGAAATTCAGCTCCTCATCCGTATAGCCGGAATAGGCTTTCGCCACTGGCACCAACTCGCCCTCCTCGTTCCACACCCCGAACGTATAATCTGAATAAAATGAGGAACGTTTGCCGTGGCCGCGCTGAGCGTACATCAGCACCGCATCCAGGCTGAGCGGCGCACGCTTCCATTTCCACCACAGCCCCTTTGGCCGCCCGGCGATATAAGGCGCGTCACCGCGTTTGAGCATCAGACCCTCGCTCTGCTCCGCTCGCGCGGCCTCACGCAATTCCGCAAGGTCGTGGATGCTGCCGAAGCTGATCAACGGTGATAGCTGCATCCGCGCCGGGCGGGTCCTGGTAAACCAGGCTTCCAG
>JAGWIE010000298.1 GCA_028866445.1 Rhodospirillales bacterium
TGAAACCCGCCATGCACGAAGAATGCCTGCCCTGCTTCAAGCCAGATTGGTGCGGCCATAATCTCGGCCTGCGTACGCGCGCGCATTTCATCGGGCAGCGTCGTCAGGGTTCGTATGGTTGGCTCGCCCCGCACTTTGTCGCCGCGCAAAGCCCTGGCCAGTTTAAAGTCGTGGTTGCCGAGCAGAAACAGCCCGCGCTTTTCATCCAAAAGTCGGAACATAATGCGTAGCACACCCGGCGTATCCGGCCCGTCATCCACTAGATCACCAAGCTGGATCAGAAACCTGTCTGTTTGCGCCGCCGCGGCGAATGCCCTTGCATCGCCATGCACGTCCCCCACAATTCGGAGCGGTATTTTAGGCGGGATCATACATGCCCATCCCGGCACAATTTCACGGCATAACACATTACAAAATAAAGATGGGACGCTCATAAACAACACGCAAGAGCACCTTGATTTAAACCGTGCCGGAATCGCCTTTCAGTGCTGCGTAAGCCTCCAAAGCAGCCTGCCTACCATCGGCGGGGAGCACCAGGGGGCGGGGATAATCCCGACCAAGTTTCACCCTGGCGTACTCCAGTATCTCTGCCGGGGCTTCCCATGGCGTATGGATATGCGCATCCGGCAGTTTTTTAAGCTCCGGCAAAAAGCGCCGCACGTAAGCGCCCTCAGGATCGAACTTCAGCCCCTGCAAAACCGGGTTGAAGATGCGGAAATAAGGTGCGGCATCTGCTCCACACCCCGCCACCCATTGCCAGGAGGCACCGTTCGCGGCCTCGTCGGCTTCGCACAGGCAGTCCCAAAACCACGCCTCGCCTTTTTGCCAGGGCACAAGCAGATGTTTCACGAGGTAGGAGGCGCAGATCATCCGCACGCGGTTATGCATCCATCCGGTCTGCCATAGCTCGCGCATTCCCGCATCCACGATGGGAATCCCCGTCCGCCCTTGCTGCCACGCAGCCAGATGCCCCTTGCGCTCATGCCACGGAAATTCCCTGAATTCCTCCCGGATCGGCGCCTCGCGTATATCGGGGTGTTGCCAAAGCAGGTTAATGGAAAACTCCCGCCAGAGCAGCTCTTTCAGGAAGGTCTGCACCCCCTTGCCATCTCCCGCCGCCTTCGCTTTATGCCAGGCAACCCGCGGCGAGATTTCGCCGAAATGCGCGTGCGGCGAGAGCTTGGATGTACCTGCCTGGCCAGGAATATCCCGCGCCGCGGCATAATCCTGCACCGGCCCGGCCAGAAAATCCTGTAGCCGCTTCTGCGCACCGGCCTCGCCGGGTGTCCATTCCGCGCGCATTCCGCCCGCCCAATCTGGTTTGCTGGGCAGCAGGTTCCAAGCTTCCAGATTTTCACCCTTGGCCTTCACGCAGTTCAACGCCTTGGGCACCGGCAATGCTTCCTCCGGCACACCAGCTTCCTGGCAGGCTTTGGAGAACGGCGTGAACACGCCATAAAGCCCGCCGGTTTTGGTGGTGATGCGCTCCGGGTGAAATAGCGAGGCGGAAAGATGCCGATGCAGCCCGCAATCCTGCTTTTTCAGCGCCGCATCTAGTGTCCGGTCAGCCTCGCGCCAGAAGGGTTCATAAGCGCGTGCCGCGTGCACGGCGGTAATATCATGCTCCTTCACCAGTCCGGCGATAATCTCAACCGGCTCGCCGCGGCGTAATGTAAGCTGGCCGCCCCGTGCCGCGATATCCGCCTCTAACGCCGTTAGCGAATAATGCAGCCACCAGCGGCTCGCCGCCCCGGCGCGTTCATCCAGAATGTAGAGCAGCAGCACATCCTCGCCGCTTTCCACCGCCGCGTGCAAAGCCGGATTATCGGCCAGCCGCAGATCGTTACGAAACCAGACGAGCCGCGCCATGGCCTAAGCCACCTCGGCCAGCCGCCCCAATTGCTCCAACGCAAAGGAATAAAGCTGCTCCTGCCCCAGCAGAAACACCCGCAAGCCACGCGGAAACAACCGGGCGATGGCCGGGTCGCGCACATCCAGCCCGCCGGTAAAGCTGCCAAAAGCGGGCAGGATCAGCCTGGCGGCGCCATCGGTTACAAAGCAGGGGCGGGAGACGCGCTTGGCGCGGGAATCGATGCTCGCCTTGGGGTGAAAATGCCCTGAAATCTCGATCTCGCGTGGGCTTAGATGTGGCAAAGCCTCGTGCCGGAACACAAACGGCCCCTCCCGGTGCTCGGCCACGCATTGGCCCGGCAGCTCATGCGGGGCGGCATCATGGTTGCCCGCCACCCAGATCATCTGTGCTTCCCGGCCCATCGCTTCTATCCGCGCCCGGTCATCCTTGGCCAGCCGGGCGAGCGCATTGTTGTCATGGAAAGTATCGCCCAATGCGATAACCTTCATGGGCCGGTAGAGCCGCACCAGCCG
>JAGWIE010000016.1 GCA_028866445.1 Rhodospirillales bacterium
CCCGGCAATGACCAGCCAGCCGCTCATTCGCGATTTCTTCCGCCATGCGCCAGCACAATTGCGAAATAGGGGCAGTCGTCCTCCGCCATTTCGGTTACGCGGGCAATCCTCTCCTGCCTTGTGGTGCCGTGCGCCACCAGAACCGCCGCCTCCAGCCGCCCGGCCTGCGCCAAAGCGCGTTTTATCTTCGGCAGGTTCCGCCCGGTTTTCATCACCACGAAGGCATCGCTTTCGCGCATCCGCCGCGCCAGCTCAGCCTCCGGCAACGTGCCCGGCAGAATGGTGAGAATGTCATTGCCCCAGGTGATCGGCGTGCCAGAGGCGGTCCAGCAACCGGACATGCCGGTGATGCCGGGGATGATCTCCATCTCCACCTTGCCCCGCAGCCGCACATGAAGATGCATGAAGGAGCCATAGAAAAACGGATCGCCCTCGCACAGCACCAGCACATCCTCGGTTGCGGCGAGTTTTTCCAACCGCGCTGCCCAGTCATCGTAAAACCCGTTCAGCGCCGAAATATATTCAGCACTATCGGCGGGAAGCTCCGTGGTGACGGGATATTCCATTGCGTATTCCACGCAATTTTTTGCCAGCATTCCGTTTACAATCCGCCGTGCCTGGCCCTGGCGCCCCGCTTTACGAAAATACGCCACATGAAGTGCGGCCTGCACGGCCTTGGCTGCGCGCAGGCTCATCAAATCCGGGTCGCCCGGCCCCAAGCCCGCGCAGATGATTTTACCCATGCCTATTCCACCGCGCTGGCGATGGCGTTGATGGCCGCCACCGTCACCGCCGAGCCGCCGAGCCGCCCCAGCACGCTCAAAGCCGGGCAAGGCGGTGCCGCCATGAGTGCGGCCTTGGATTCAGTGGCCCCCACAAACCCCACCGGGCAGCCGATGATCGCCGCCGGGCGCGGGCAGGCCGGGTCTTCCAGCATGTTCAGCAGATGAAACAACGCTGTGGGCGCGTTGCCGATGGCCACAATTGCCCCGGCCAGATGCGGCCGCCACAGCTCCAGCGCCGCGGCACTGCGGGTATTGCCCATTTGCCGGGCGAGGTCCGGTACGGTTTCATCCTGCAAGGTACAGATAATCCGGTTATTGGCGGGCAAACGCGGGCGGGTGATGCCCTCGCTCACCATCCGCGCATCGCAGAGAATGGGCGCACCTTGCGCCAGCGCCAGGCGGGCTTCGCTCACCATGAAGGGCGTGAAGACGATATGCTGCTCCAGCCCCACCAGCCCCAGCGCATGGATCATCCGTACCGCGACACTTTCTTCCTCGGGCGTGAAGCGGGCGAGGTCAGCCTCTGCCCTTATGGTGGCGAAGGACTGGCGGTAGATGGCGGCACCATCTGTCTCGTAAGCGTAGGGCATCACTCGGTTCCAAACACGAGGCCGGGGTGACGGAGCAGGGCTTCCGGGTCAAGCCCCTGACCGTTTTGGGTGAAGCCGTCTGGCCCGGCGATGAGCGTGTAATCCGCCGGGGCGGGGTGCGCGCAGGCTTTGCCGCAGCCGGAAACATGCAGCGTGCGCCCGGCGGGCAGGTGGGGGGCCAGAGTTTGGGCCAGCGGGCGTGTGGGGGCGAAGCCTTGGGCACAATTTGGCGCGCCGGTGCAGGCGAAAACCCGCAAGCTGGGGTCTGCTGCGTTCAGGATCATGCCCGGCAAAGCGGGTGGTGTTTTTACCCCCGGCAGCAGCACCATCCGCCAGGGCGTCAAGCGGATTTCACCCAGCTGCGCCAGGGTTTCCAGCGGAACTTCTCCAAACGCGAAAGCCACGAGCGTTCCAGCTTCGCAAACCCCCGGCGGGGGGGTGAAAACCGGCGCGGTCTGGCCGGGGAAAAGATCACGCATTCGCCTGCCGCCTTGGGCCAGAAACCACTCCGCCATATCCTTCATGCGGGGAATGGCGGTTTCCAACGTTACGTCCTCTCCGGTTTGCGCCCCATCCGCCCGCACGCGCAAACCGGTTCCATGCCGTTCCAGCCTGATATCCGCCGAAACGCCTTTAAGCGCGGGTTCCGCCCCGGTATCGATCGCAAAACCAAATTTGCCCGGCAAACGCGGAAAGTTTGGCAGCGCTTCCGCCAGTGCCTGGGCCAGCTCCAGCGTGCCATCATTCTCCTGCCAGAACGGCGTGACGACGATGTTGCGCGCGGTTTCCGTGGCTTCATCTGCATCCAGCAGCCCCAGCTCTGCCAGCCTCTTCAGCAGCGCCGCGTGGCGTTCGGGTTTTATGCCCCGCATTTGCAGATTGGCCCGTGAGGTGAGGCCGACCCGCGCCTGGCCTTCGGCCCGCGCCAGCATTGCCAGCCCTTGGGTTTGGGCGGCGGTTAACCGGCCATCGCGCGGGCGGATACGCAGGATCAACCCGTCCTCGGCCATCATTGGCGCCCAGGCGCCGGGGCACCAGCCTTTTACGGGCATGGTGCCTCCAGCGCCGCGATGATGGCGTTATTACGCGTCTCCCACAGCTCGGCTTCGCGCAGCCGGGTGAACAGATCGCGCATCCGCGCCAGCGCCGCCGGGTTTTCCTGCGCCAAAAACCCTGCCACCTCTTGTTGGCCGAGGGTCGCCTCGAAATAAAGCTCGAACAAATGCCCCGGTACCACGCGGGCCAGATTGGCGAAGGCCGCCATGTGCTCCAGTGTTGCCGCCAGTTCCGCCCCGCCCCTGAACCCATGGCGCATCATGCCCCGCACCCAGGCCGGGTTGGCGGCACGGGCGCGCACCACGCGGGCAATTTCCTCGTTCAGCATTCTGGCGCGCGGGGCCTCAGGGTTTGTGGAATCCAGATGGTAAAGCGGCGGCGCGGAAAGCCCCAGGGATTCCAGCGCTGCAACCACTCCGCCCTCATGCGCCGCGTAATCCGCTGCCAGCAGTAAATCCGTCTCCGGCAGGTCCTGCGTGTGCACAAACCCATCCGTGCCGCGCAGCCGCTCTTGCAGGGCATCGGGCGCTTCGTGTGAAGCCCCATCTGTGCTGATGGCCCATGCGGCCGCCAGCCAGGCCTGCGCCGCCTGGGCGCGGGCATCTTGCGTGAAAATCACCGGCGCATCGCCTATATTCAGCCCGTAAACACCAGGGCGTGGGCCAAACACGCGCGGTGTGCGCTGGATGTATGGATTTTCACCTGCCATCTCTTCGCGCGCCGCCAGCGCCTCTGCCCCGGCTGAAAACAACTGCGCCAGATGCGAAAACACATCCCGGAAGAGCCCGGAAATCCGCAGCGTTACATCTATGCGTGGCCGCCCCAGCAGGGCAGGCGGCAAAATCTCAAACCCCGAAACGCGCGCGCTGTTCTCCTCCCAACGCGGGGCCAGCCCGGCTAGATGCAGCGCCATGGCAAACTCCTCACCGGCCGTGCGCATGGTGGCCGAGCCCCAGAGGTCGATCAGCAAACTCTTTGGCCAATCCCCATTCTCCTGCAAATGCCGTCGCAGCAGCTCCTCCGCCAGCTTTACCCCTTGCGCGTGGGCCGCGTGGGTGGGGATGGCCCGCGGGTCCACGGCACACATGTTGCGGCCGGTGGGCAATACGTCTGTTCTGCCGCGCGCTGGCGAGCCTGCAGGGCCGGGTGCGACCCGCCTGCCATCCAGGGCCGCAAGCAGCCCGGCCAGTTCCTGTGCCCCGCATTCGCCCTGGCCGAACACATGCAACCCGTCGCCAAACCGGCTTTCTTTCAAATCGCACACAAAACGGTCTATCCGCGTGATGGCTTCCGCCAGCGTGGCTTTGGGGGGCAAGCCCAGGTCCTGCTCCACGCCGCGGGCCTGGGCTTCCTCGCGAATGTCACCAATCAGCCGTTCACGCCGCTTCGGGTCCAGCCCCTCGGCGGTGGCGTATTCATCCAGCAGCGCCTCCAGTCTGGTTAAGTGCTCCGGCATCGCGGCAGGGGCCAGCGGTGGAGGTAAATGGCCGAGCGTGATGGCCCCGATCCGTCGTTTCGCCTGCGCCGCCTCGCCAGGGTCGTTCACGATGAACGGGTAGATCACCGGCATGTCGCCAATCAGCGCTTCCGGCCAGCAACTTTCGGAAAGGGCAGCGCTTTTGCCGGGCAGCCATTCCAGCGTGCCGTGTGCGCCCAAGTGAATCAGCGCCTCCGTTCGCTGCGCCCGCAGCCAGAGATAAAACGCCACATATTCGTGGCAGGGCACGGCGGAGAGGTCGTGATATTGCGCCTCACGCTCTGCTGCGCGCCCGCGTTCCGGTTGCAGGGCAATGAAAATATTTCCTGCTTTAACCAGGTAAAAACGAAAACCATCTGGCGGCTGGCCCCATGCTTGGTTCAGCGCATTTTGCAAGGCCATGGGCAAGTTTTGCAGCGCGGTTTCATATGCGGCCAGCGGCCAGATAACATGATCCGTTTGCAGGCGCGCGGCCAAGTCCGCAACCGGTGCCGTGCGCATACCAGTCTTTTCTAAAGAGTTTAGAATCTCATTCGCACTTGCCAGCGCATCCAGCCCCACCGCATGGGCCATTTGCTCTGACCTGCCGGGATAGGTGGAAAGCACCATCGCCAAGCGTCGGTTGGATGTTTGCCCAAGCTGAACCCACGCCGCAACCCTCCGCGCCACGGCTTCAATCCGCTCCGGCTCCGGGCGGTGCACGTTCCGGACGAATTGTAAATCCTCATCGCGTGCATTGGCGGATTTAAAACTCACCACGCCCAGAAAAATCCGCCCGTCAATTTCCGGCAGCGCCACATGCATCGCCAAATCCGCCGGGGAAAGCCCACGTTCCGATGCCAGCCAATCCTCCCGCCTTGCGGTGGAAAGTGCAACCTGAAACACCGGTGCGCCCGGCCCATCCAGCGCCGTGGCGCCGTCTTCCAATTTTGCCGAAAACGCCGTGGCGTTCACGATCGCTGCGGGCGGATACTCTTTTAGGTGCGCCGTCACGAAGTGCGCGGCTTCAGGCGCTTTCAAAGAGGGAACAAACAGCCCGTAGGCGTTGAAGCTTTTTTCCTGCAAGGCGAGAATCAGCGCATCCACAGCCGCCATGTCCGCCGCCGCGAGGTAGGAGCGGTAGAATACCACCGGCACACGCGGCCCATATGGCGGCGGTTCCGGCAGAATACCGGCTTCTGGCTGGTAAATTCCAAAATCCGGCAGTTTGGTGAAGGCTTGTGCGTCAACTTCGTGCCCAATCTCGCGCGCCAGTTGCGCCAGCACGGCAAACGCCGCCTCCGGCCCGCTTGCATCGCAAAGCCGCGCCAGTTCCTGCAAAATCTCCGGCGCCAGATTGGAATAACCATCCAGAACCGCATCCGGCCTGCCATCGCCCGGCAGCACAGCCAGCTTCACGCCTGCTAAATTCTGCAAACTCGCCAGCCCATAGGCCCAGTAGCTTTCCCCGCCGATCAGCCTCACCAGCACGGCCTTTGTCCCGCTCAGGGTTTTGTCAACATACACATCCACCGAAACCGGGTGCCGCAGCAGTGCGAGATTCGCCAGCCGTAGGCTGGGAAGTTTCAGGCCTCGCGCCTTCGCCCCGTGCCAAGCGGCAGCGAAGGCGTTCAAATCGCTGTCAGAAAACGACAGCACCACAAGCTCCGCCGGGTCCTGCGCCAGATCATGCGGGGTTTCCGCTTCCTCCAGCCCGTGGCTTTCGCGGAAGACGATATGCATTTTAGCCTGCTAAAGCCTGGCGAATTTTGCGTTCGTTCAAATCCCCGCGCTCAGCGATCACCACGAGCCGCGAGGCGCGGGGCTCAGCCCCCCAGGGCTGGTCGAACTGGCTGCGCACCCTGGCCCCCACCGCCTGCACCAAAAGCCGCATCGGCTTGCCAGCAATGGCCACATGCCCCTTCATGCGTAAAATTTTATGCTCCCGCGCCAGGTTTTCCAAAGCCGCCAGCAAGGGTGCGGCAGTTTCCTGCTCTGGCAGCTCGACCATAATCGTGGAAAAATCGTCGTGCTCGTGCTCTCCCTCGCCATCATGGTGGGAGGGCCGAGCCGCCACATCATCTTCCGCCGCCGCTTCCAGCCCCAGCAGAATACGCGCCTCGATCACGCCATCCGTTATGGGCAGCATCGGCACCGGGCGCGGCAATGCCTTGGCGACAATTTCCCGCGCTTTGGCCAGCTTTTCTTCCCCGGCCAGGTCGGCTTTTGAGAGTAAAATCAAATCCGCACAGGCCATCTGGTCGCCGAACACTTCGGAAAGCGGCGTGTCATGCTCATTGCCATTACGCCCCGGCTCTGGCGCGAACTGTCCAGCGGAAACAGTTTCCGCATCCGCCATCGCCACCACGCCATCCACCGTCACGCGCGAACGAATTTCCGGCCAGTCAAACGCCTTCAATAATGGCTTCGGCAAAGCCAGGCCCGAGGTCTCGATGAGGATATGGTCGGGCTTTCTCTCCAGGCTCAGCAGCTTTTCCATGGTGGGAATGAACTCATCAGCCACCGTGCAGCAGATGCAGCCATTTGCCAGCTCCAGAATCGCTTCCTCCGGGCAATTCTCATCGGCGCAGCCGCGCAGAATCTCGCCATCCACGCCCAAGGTGCCGAACTCATTCACCAGCACCGCCAGGCGCTTGCCGCCGGGGTTGGCCAGCAGATGTTTGATCAGCGTGGTTTTGCCAGCACCCAGAAAGCCGGTGACGATGGTGACGGGAATTTTGGCAAGATCGGTCATGGGGTTTCCAATGCTGGCAAGCGGGCGATCACGTTTTTGCGGAACAAAGCCGGTCGCTCCCGCCAGGGCACAATGCCATCCTCTGTCTGCGCATAGGCCGCCGCTCCATCCAGAATCACGGCGGCATCCGCCTCGCTCACCGGCCCGTAAATGTAAGACCAGCGGCCAATGCCTGAGAGAGCGACGGAAGCACCCTTCCCGCAGGCGGAAAGGCATTCCACGGGCTTCACAACCACGCCCGCCGGGATGGGCAGTGCCGCAATCGCCTCATGCACCCTTGCCCCCGCGCAGGGCTCGCCCTCAACCAATGGCTGCCCGGCACGGCAGGTGATGCAGACGTGAAGTGTTGCGCCCATAAACCCCTCAATCCAGAAACAGGGCGCGCGAAACGGGGCACGGCAAAGCATGCAAGAACCCGCAGCGGCACACCCCGTCCGCTCGTTACAATGCGCCGTCTGGCAGGTCTCCCGGCTTGCGGATAGGGGCGGGTTAAGCCCTGCGGCGCCCGCCTTCCCGGCTTTCGCCAGTGGCATTGGGCAACCTCTCCGGTCACGGTCGCGGGGGCGGCTGCGCTTCGGGTTTCCCCTATCGCATTCCCTTTTGGCCTGACATAAGCCAGGCACCAGTACGAACCCCGGCACAAGGCCGCATGTGCGGGGCAGAGTCAAGGAGAGCCAGCCATGTCTGAAATCCAGCCTGAGGAATCCGCTCGCCACGCCGCGAAAATGGCCCGGATCAAAGCCGCGCGCGACAAAATCATGGCAGGCAAAACCGAGGAGAAAGGGCTGATCATCGTGCATACCGGGCCGGGCAAGGGCAAATCCTCCGCCGGATTCGGCATGGTCCTGCGCTGCATCGCGCATGAGATGCCTTGCGCGGTGGTGCAGTTCATCAAAGGCGCGTGGGACACAGGCGAGCGCCGACTGCTCACGCAACATTTTTCTCATCTCTGCCAGTTTTATGCTATGGGCGAGGGTTTCACCTGGGAAACACAGGACAAAGCCCGCGACATCGCAGCCGCCCGGGCTGGTTGGGAAAAAGCCAAGGAACTGATCCACAACGAGACCAACCGCCTGGTGCTGCTGGACGAAATCAATATTGCGCTCCGCTATGATTATCTGGATGTGGACGAGGTGGTGGCGTTTTTGCTCACCGAAAAACCGCCGATGACCCATGTGGTGCTCACTGGCCGCAACGCCAAACTAGCACTCATCGAGGCCGCCGATCTCGTGACGGAAATGGCCGCCATGAAGCACCCGTTCCGGGACGGCATCAAGGCCCAGAAAGGCGTGGAGTTCTGATGCCCGCCTTGATGTTGCAAGGCACCGGTTCGAATGTCGGCAAATCTCTGCTGGTGGCGGGGCTGTGCCGGGCGGCGCGCCGGCGTGGGCTGAAGGTCGCACCCTTCAAGCCGCAAAACATGTCCAACAACGCGGCGGTCACGGCCGATGGCGGGGAGATCGGCCGGGCCCAGGCGTTGCAGGCCCTGGCCTGCGGCGAGGCAGCCATCACAGACATGAACCCGGTGCTGCTGAAGCCCGAATCCGAATCCGGCTCGCAGATCATCGTGCAGGGAAAGCGCGTGGCCACGCTGAAAGCCCGGGACTACGCCGCCTATAAGCCGCAGCTTCTGGCCCCGGTGCTAGAGAGCTTCCACCGCCTCACCGCCACGCATGACCTCGTCATCGTCGAGGGTGCCGGCAGCCCGGCGGAGGTTAATCTCCGCGCGGGGGACATCGCCAATATGGGCTTTGCCCAGGCCGCAAGCGTGCCGGTGGTGCTGGTGGGGGATATCGACCGGGGCGGGGTGATCGCGCAGATCATCGGCACGCAAGCCGTTCTAACGCCGGAGGATGCGGCCCTGGTGAAGGGTTTCATCGTCAATAAATTCCGGGGCGATTCGCGATTGTTCGATTCTGGTTATGAATTCATCCACACTCATACGAAATGGCGGGGGTATGGCGTGGTGCCTTTCTTCCCAAACGCCGCACGGCTGCCGGGGGAGGACGCGCAGGATTTGCGCCGTGCCCGCCCAGTGGCGGCAAAGCCAGGGGCGATAAAAATTGCCTGTCTCGCCCTCTCCCGGATCGCGAATTTTGACGATCTCGACCCGTTGCGCGCCGAACCGGGCGTGGAGCTGGTTTTGGTGGAGCCCGGCCAGGCCATCCCTGGTGACGCGGCGTTGGTGATTATTCCGGGGAGCAAATCCACGCACGGGGATTTGATATACCTACGCGAACAGGGCTGGGATATTGATCTGCTGGCGCATCACCGGCGTGGCGGGCGCATTCTGGGTTTGTGCGGCGGCTATCAGATGCTGGGGCGGGAGGTGGCGGACCCGGAGGGGCTGGAAGGCCCGCCGGGCGCAATGAAAGGGCTGGCGCTGCTGGATGTTTCCACCCGCTTGGACCGGCAGAAACAACTCGGCCTGGTGCAAGCCGTGCACGCGGCCAGCGGGCTTGCTGTTTCAGGTTATGAAATCCATCTCGGCCAAAGCCAGGGGCCGGATGCCGAGCGCCCCTTTGCCATGGTAGGGGCGCGGCCGGATGGTGCGGTTTCAGCAGATGGGCTGGTGATGGGCAGCTATCTACACGGGTTGTTCCATGAGGACGCATTCCGCGCGGCCTTTCTGGTCAAGCTGGGCGCGGCAGCGGCTGCCCGCTCCCACGGTGCGGAGATTGAAGCGGCGCTGGACGGGCTGGCTGCACATCTGGACGCGCATCTGGATGTAGATGGGTTGTTCGGGCTTACTTTGTAACGCTGATCTGCGCCCGCGCCTCGCCTTCTTGATATTTGGCGGTGTGCAAATTCACATAGGTTTTGCCTGCCATCAAAGCCTTTACCGTGGTGGCGTTCGCGGTAAGCACGCCGTGCATTCCGGTTTCAAACGGGCCGGGGATCGGCAGCAACACACCGGCTGTTTGCCCGGCTGAAGCAGGGCCGTGGAAATGCGCGGCGACAACCGGGCCGGAGAGGCCGGAATATGTGATGACATAGGTTACTTTGTCTGTTCCGGTATCCAGGGTTCCGTTAACGCTGCCCATCGGCTGGGTTGTGGCGCCGTTTTCCGTTGCGAATGTGCCGGAAAAATTCACAGTTTTGGCGAAGGCCGCCGGTGCTGCCGCAAGCATGATCGCGGTTGCGCCAATTAATGCGGCGCGTGAGTGGATTGCCATGAAAACTCTCCTTTTTGCAGAACGGCTCTGCGCCGCGCAGGAGATATGGGGCGCGCGCCGCCGGATAACACCCGCTACCGGGTTTGCCATATTGTCTCTTCATTCCTCTGCCATTCGGCGCGGTGGAGCAAAGGCGTATCATCCGTGAAGGCGGGTTTACCGATGCAGAGATAAGCGGAAAACTCCCAATGCGCGGGCACGTTGAACAATTGCTCAACCACTTTCGGCTCCAGAATTGAAACCGCGCCCACGCCCAAATTTTCCGCTCGTGCGGCCAGCCAGAGCGCATAAATCGCCATGGCGGTGGATTGTTGCAGCGTCAGCTCCATGGTGGCGCGGCCAAGGCGGTGGCCAGCTTCAGGGTCTGTTTCGGTGAACACCGCCAGTTGCACCGGGGCAGCGTCCAGCCCCGCGAGCTTCAGTTTGGCGTAGGCTACCGCCTGCTCGCCTTCGTAGGTGGTGGCGGCGTTTTGGTTGCAGCGGGTGAATTCTGCCCGCACGGCTTCGCGCAAATCCGGGCTTTCCACACGGATGATGCGCCAGGGCCGCGCATTACCGACCGAAGGGGCGTGATCCATCGCCAGGCGCAGCCGCTCCAGCACGTCTTCCGGCACCGGGTCGGTCAAAAAATGCCTCACATCCCGCCGCCAGAGCATGATCTCAGCGAGGGTTGCGGCCTGTTGCGGGGTGAATTCCATCACGAAGCCGCCAGGGCGTTGGCGAGCCTTGCCCATTCCGCCGCATTGCCCGGCATGCCCAGGCGAAGCCAGGTGTTGGAATAAGGAAAGATGCGGGACCAGATGTGATGTTCCGCCAGTTGGCGTTGTGCGGCGGCGGCATCCGGTGTTTTGTAAAGCCGGAACAGGCAGGTTCCGCCTACCACACGCCAAGGGCTGAGCACGTCCATCCGGGTAATCTCGCTCATCAGCCGGGCCGTGCTGGCTTGCGCCCAACTTGAATCCGCCAGGGCTGTGGCGCCAATTTCCATCGCCGGGCCGCAGACCGGCCATGGCCCCGCAAGCTGCGAGAGGGCGGCGATGTCATTCTCGCACCCCAGCGCGAAGCCCAGCCGCATACCCGCCAGCCCGTAAAATTTACCGAAGGAGCGCAGCACCACCAGCCCTTCCCGCCCGGCTTCCGGCGCTAAAGAGAGTTCGGGGTAGGGGTCGGCGAAACTCTCATCCACAACCAGCCGCCCCACCTGGGGCAGCAGCGCCAGCAGGGTTTCCCGGCTGGTCCGCCGCCCATCCGGGTTGTTGGGGTTCACGATAACTGCAAGCTCCGCCCCGGCGGTTGCCTCTGCCGTGGCGGCTTCCTCAACCTGCCAGCCCAGGGCCCGCAAGGCGGCCGCGTGCTCGTTATAGGTGGGGGACATGATTTTCGCCCGCCCCGGCTTGGAGAGCAGCGGGATGAGCTGAATGGCCGCCTGCGCTCCGGCCAAAGGCAGAATGGCAGCTTGCGTGCAGTAGGCAATGCGGGCGGCTTCTACCAGTCTGGCGGTGGCGCTGGCAGTGGGCAAAGCAGACCAGGCTTCCGGCGAGGGGTCGGGCACAGGATAAGACTGGCGGTTGATGCCGGTGGAGAGGTCGATCCAGCCTTCTTGCGTGCCGCCATATTGGCGGATCGCCGCCTCCAGATTTCCGCCATGGTCCCGTTTCATCTCATCCTCAATAACGAAGCGATGGCCAGCGTGGCGGCGGCCAGAAGCAGCATCCGCCGGTACAGCGCCAGCCCCGCAAAAATATCTTCTGGCACAGGGTCGCGGCCTGCTTCGTTGATCCAGGGTTCCTGCGCGGCCTCGTTGCCGTAAATGCGCGGGCCAGACAAGCGCAAGCCCAGCGCCCCGGCCATGGCGGCCTCTGGCCAGCCGCCATTGGGGGAGCGGTGGTGCCCTGCATCCCGCCAGGCGGTTTGCAGGGCGGCGGTTTTCTCCCGCGCCGCCAGAGCAAAAAGCAAGGCAGTGAGGCGGGCGGGAATGAGATTGGCGATGTCGTCGATCCGCGCGGCGGCCCAGCCGAAGGCGAGATAGCGGGGGGAGCGGTGGCCGATCATCGAATCCAGCGTGTTGATGGCCTTATAGCCAGCGATGCCGGGCAGGCCGAAGATGGCGCCCCAGAACAAAGGGGCGATAATGCCGTCCGAGGCGTTTTCGGCGAGGCTTTCCAGCGCGGCGCGGGCGATGCCGGGGGTGTTCAGCGCCTCCGGGTCGCGGCCGACGATCATCGAGACGGCTCTACGGGCTTCTGGGATATTGCCCTGGGTCAGCGGTTTGGCCACGGCGGCGACATGCTGGTGCAGGGAGCGCGCGGCGATGAGCGGCCAGGCCAGAATGGCGGTAAGCCACAGCACAGCATGGTGTTGCAGCAGAGCGGCGAGGGCAGCGGTGAGCAGAATGACCAGCAATG
>JAGWIE010000299.1 GCA_028866445.1 Rhodospirillales bacterium
TGCGCGAGATTGAAGAAATCGCGCAGGAAGCGGGCCTGATTGATGTTGTTGGCGCGCGCGGCACCGATATCGATGCCGTCCGACGGCCAGCCGATTTCGCCGATGACGATTTTCTTGTTGGGGTATTTCGCGTGCACCATCTCGAAACGATGCATGGAATCCTGCACGGCGATGCTCTCCGGCACGCCTTCCCAATAAGGCAGCAAATGCACGGTGATGAAATCGACGGAATTGGCAAGCTCCGGATGCTTCAGCCAAACATGCCAAGGTTCAGCGGTGGAAACCGGCACATGCACCTGCTGCTCCACGGAATGGATGTCCGCGATGAGCTGCGGTACCGGCAGGTCACCGCGCAGGATGGTCTCGTTACCCACCATCACTTGCTTCACATCAGGGTTGGCGTTGGCAATCTGCACCACTTTCGCCAGCTCCTGGGCGTTGGCGTCCGGGTGCCGATCCAGCCACGCGCCGAGGGTGACGTTCAGGTTCATGCCCTTCGCCAGTGCCGGTATCTGCCCCAGATCACCTTCCACCGTGTAGGTACGAATGTTGTGGGTGTATTTCGCGGCCAGTTGAAGGTCGGATTTAATCTGCGCCGTGCTAGGATAGTCGCCCGTTTGCGGGCTTTCGCCCTTGTGGAACGGCGAGAACGCAAAACCGCCGATTTCGCCGGTGTATGGGGCGATGTTTTGCGCCGGGCGGTTAACACCCGCCCACAGGCCGAACGCCACCACGCCAACACCCATCGCCGCCGCCCAGGAGCTGGGGCTTGCCCAGCCACGGCGGGCCTTGCGAGTGGAGATCATCGCCTCTTGGCGGCGGATTTGCGACTGATACGTCATACCAGATATCCAAGCTGCTTCCGGGATGAGCCCCGGATCGGACGCAACATCGCAGCTCAGTGCGGCACCCGCTGGGCGCGAATGTGTCCCAAGTAAGGCAAACAAAATTTAATCTTTGTTACCAAAGTTTTCGCGCAACTTAACAAAAGTCAATTTTATTAGGTTGTTATGTGAAGTTATTGCAGCCGAAATTTAACATCACCTCGGCCTGAGGTAACAATCGCGCACGCCACAAATCCAAGCTACAACCCGCTTATGCCTCTGATTTTGCAGCTCGCCATTTTAGCCCTTCTGGTTCTGTTGAACGGTGCCTTCGCGATGGCGGAGCTAGCCCTGGTTTCCTCACGCCGCGCCATGCTTACACTCATGGAGCGCCAGGGCCTGCGGGGTGCCACGCGCGCGCGGTTGCTGGCGGACGACCCGCAGAGCTTTCTGCCCACAACCCAGTTCGGCATCACGCTGATCGGCATTCTCACCGGCGTGTTTGGCGGCGCGCAACTGGGCGAGCGGATGCAGGGGCCGTTGCGGCACATCCCTTACATCGCCGCTTACGCCGCACCTTTGGGCGTGGCGCTCACCGTGCTCGCCATTACGTTTCTTACCCTGGTGTTTGGCGAGCTGGTGCCAAAGCAGCTTGCCCTGCGCCACCCGGAGCGCCTGGCCGTGCTGGTTGCAGGTCCCATCGCCGTTCTTGCCAAAATGGCTGGCCCCGCCATCTGGTTGCTGAGCAAGGCAACAGACATTGTGCTGCGCGTATTCGGCCCCACACAGGAGGACCGGCGCGGCGTTTCCGAAGAAGAGCTTAAGGCCATGCTGGTTGAAGGCGCTGAGAGCGGCGTGCTGGAAACCGAGGAGCGCGACATCATCGAGCGCGTTTTACGCCTGGCGGACAAGCCCGTGCGCGCGATTATGACGCCGCGCACCGAAATTGTGTGGGTGGACCGCTCCGCCTCGCGGCAGGATATCATCGCACGGTTGCGCGCGGCCTCGCATTCGCGCTTCGTGGTGTGCGACGGCTCGGTGGATAACGTCACCGGCATTATTCTGGCCAAAGACGTGCTGGACCGGATACTCGATAATCGCGAAGGCCCGCTTATTTCACCGGTACTGCGCCAGCCGATGGCGATTCCGGATTCCGTTTCCGCCTTGGATGCGCTGGAGAGATTAAAAGCCGACGAACTTGGCATGGCGCTGGTGTTCGACGAATATGGCAGCTTCGAAGGCGTGGTGACGGCCGCCGATGTGCTGGAGGCGATTGTCGGCGATGCAGAGGATACCGGACCCTCCTCTTACATCGAACCGCCAGCGGATTCTTTTTATGAGCTGGACGGCCTTACCCCGGTGGACGAGATTAAAGCCCGGCTACATTTGCCGGACCTGCCGAATGAAGGCAGCTACCATACGCTGGGCGGATTGATTCTGGCCCTGTTACTGCGCCCCGCCGCCAAGGGCGACGCCATTATGTTCGGCGGCTGGAAGTTTGAGGTTCTGGGAATGGATGGCAGGCGGATAGAGCGGGTGAAAGTGGCAAAAGCAAC
>JAGWIE010000017.1 GCA_028866445.1 Rhodospirillales bacterium
CTGCTGCGTCTCGTAGGGGCTCAACAGCTTCGTTTACTCTCCCGGCATGGCGGAACAAAAACCTGGCGAATTAATGGCTTTCAGCCAGACAAACGCCCTCTCGTTATTCCCGGTAATGAGCGCATCGGCTATAGCAGCCTGATGATCTGCAGGCGGATCGCCGGTTTCGCACCGCCTGAGGAGTCTATTGTGTTTCCGTCGGCGGTCGTACCTGGCGGCATCATGATCGTGGACGTTGACACTTCACCACTTACCGATCGGCTGTGCATGTATGCGCAGCGCGCCCTGGCTCTTATCGTCATCGTCTCGCTGCTGTCTGGCCTGCTGGTTTACGCGGTGCTTAACTGGCTGCTGGTGCGGCCCATGGAAATTCTTACAACCTCAATCGCCCGCTTCCGCGAAGCGCCGGAAGAAGCCGATACCAGCGGGCTGGATTGGCTGGCTTCGCGCCCCAAGGATGACATTTCCGTTGCCGCGCGTGAGCTGAAGGATATGCAGGACGAATTGCGTGCAGCACTCTGGCGGAATGCCAGGCTGGCCGCGGTGGGCACGGCGGTTGCGAAAATCGCGCATGACCTGCGTAACATCCTTTCTTCCGCATTGCTGGTCGCCGACCGGTTGCACGATGTGGAAGACCCGGTGGTGAAACGCGCCGCCCGCGCGCTTATTCCCGCGGTTGAGCGGGCAGCACAGATGGTTTCCAGCACGGTGGAATTCGCCAAGGAAGGCCGAATGTCGGTCAAACGCACGCCAATACAGCTTCGCGCGCTCATCGACGAGGTTGCCGAAACGCTGGCACCAGACGGTGCGGCTTGGACACTTGAGAACATTGTGCCCGAGGAAATGGAGATGAAGCTGGATCGAGACCATCTCTTCCGGGTTTTCGCCAATCTTATCCGCAACGCTGGCGAGGCAGGTGCCACCACAATCAGGTTAAGTGCGGAAACCCGCGATGGCCAGGTAAGGCTGCTCATGGCTGATAACGGGCCGGGCCTGCCTGAACGTGCAAAGGCTAATCTTTTCAAACCCTTCGCGGGGTCGGCCCGCAGCGGCGGCACCGGGCTTGGCCTTGCCATAGCGCGAGACCTTACCCGTGCGCATGGCGGCGATTTGGTGCTGGAAAAAACCGGCCCCACTGGCACGGTTTTCTGCCTCACGCTTGCGTCTCACGACCTGCAGGAGATCATTGAGCCCTTGCCCGCAATTCAAATTGCTTTGCCGCCGAAGCAAACGCCCCAGAAATCCGGGGTTTAGTGTTGCCCTCAACCCTGCGGTTCTACAAAATATTTTTGTTTATTGTAGTAGGTTTAGCAAAATTGCGTTATTTTCCACGCCTCATTGTAAAATAACAAAAAATCCTTTTCTACTCTCTCATGATCCCCTTGGCACTTGACCCTTCCCGGCTGCGGCTGGGGCTTGCTGGAACCGGCGCGCAGGCGCTGCGGCGCTTGCGTGGTTTGCGTGCCGCCGGTGCGGGGGATAATTTGCTGGTATTCGCTCCAGACCCAGAGCTTGCCCGTGAGGCCGGTCCGGCGTGCCTGCCCCGCCTGCCGGATGCCGCGGAAATCGGCCAGCTCAACCTGCTCTGGATTGTCGGGTTGGATGAAGCCGCCTACCGCCCCTTGGCTGAAGCCGCACGCGCCGCGAGAGTGCTGGTAAATGTGGAGGACGTGCCGGAGTTTTGCGATTTCCACTCCGTGGCTGAAATCCGGCGTGGGGATCTGGTGCTTACAATCTCCACCAATGGCCAGGCTCCTGGCCTTGCGGGCGCCATCCGCAAGCGGTTGGAAACCTGCTTTCCTGAAAGCTGGGCAGCGCGCGTGAAGGAAATCGCGGCACTGCGCCAAGGCTGGCAGGCGGAGCGAATGCCGATGCCAGAAGCCGCACTGCGCATTAACGCGATCGTTGAGGAAGGCTGTTGGCTTTCCTGCCCGAAAAAATCCAATTGACCCAATCTCCCCTGTTTGCATCACCCCCCGCTGCAACCGGCCATGGAACAAACACCATGCTTGATAGCCTGACTTTTCCGACCGACGCCCTCTCGACCCTGCGCGATGCCATTACCCGGCAATTTCTCGGCAAAATCGCGCTTGTATCTTCCTTTGGCGCTGAATCCGCTGTGCTGCTGCACATGGTGGCGCAGATCGACAAATCTTTGCCGATCGTTTTTCTTGATACCGGCAAGCTGTTCCCGGAAACCCTGGCTTATCGGGATGAGCTGATCGAAAAGCTCGGCCTCACCGGCGTACGCTCCATCCGCCCCTCCGGCAAGCAGCTCGCGGCGTATGATCCGGACGGGCGGCTTTGGGAAAAAGACCCCGATTTGTGCTGCGCCATCCGCAAGACCAACCCGCTGGACGATGCGCTGGAAGGTTTCGAGGCCTGGATCACCGGGCGCAAACGCGGGCAATCCGCCACGCGGGCCAATTTGCAGTTGCAGGAAACCGGGGCCGATGGGCGCATTACCATCAACCCCCTGGCCTTCTGGGACGATGAGATGCTGGAAGCCTATTTCCCGACGCATGGCTTGCCGCATCACCCCCTTGAGGCTCAGGGCTATACCTCCATCGGCTGCGCCACCTGCACCGTGAAACCGTTGCCGGGGCAGGATAAGCGCTCCGGCCGCTGGGCCGGGCAGGCAAAGGTGGAATGCGGCATCCACATGCCCCGTGCCATGACCAAACCTGAATGGCCGGAAAACCTCACTTTCGAGGTTTGAGACCCTCCACCTTTATGTTGCGGCGCGGCAGGCTGACTTTACAGCAGGCCCAGGATTGAATAACCCTGCAGGCGTTCCGTCCTGTCCAGGGTGGCTGTTTCTGCCGCCCTTTAGCTGCGTCACAACAAAAAGGTGAAGAACATGGCCAAAACCGCAACCAGCAAACAAGCCGGCACGGCGACGCTCAGCTTCAACGGTACAACCGCGACGCTGCCGGTGCTGAGCGGTTCTCTTGGCCCGGAATGCCTCGATGTACGCAAGCTGCAAGGTGAGCTTGGCATCTTTACCTTCGACCCGAGCTACGGTGCCACAGCCTCCTGCGAAAGCTCGATCACTTATATTGATGGCGATGAAGGCGTGCTGCTGCATCGAGGCTACCCTATCGACCAGTTGGCTGAGCATTCATCCTTCCTGGAGGTTGCCTACCTGCTGCTCAATGGTGAGTTGCCAAACCAGAAAGAACTGAAAACCTTCACCAACGGCATCACCCGCCACACCATGCTGCACGAACAGATCCGCCGGTTCTGGGATGGTTTCCGCCGCGATGCACACCCAATGGCGATGCTCTGCTCTGTTGTTGGTGCCATGTCCGCTTTCTATCCGGACAGCATCGACATTCATGACGAACGTCAGCGCGAAATTTCCGCCTTCCGGCTTATCGCGAAAATGCCGACAATCACCGCCTGGGCTTATAAATACAATGTCGGTCAGCCGTTCATGTATCCGCGTAACGACCTCTCCTACGCGGAGAACTTCCTTTACATGTTCCACGCGGTTCCGGCCGAGGCGTACACACCAAACCCGGTTTTAACCAGGGCGATGGAGCGCATTTTCATTCTGCACGCAGACCACGAGCAGAATGCCTCCACCTCCACCGTGCGGCTTTCCGGTTCCACCGGCGCCAACCCCTTTGCCTGCATCGCCGCTGGCATCGCCTCGCTTTGGGGCCCCGCCCATGGCGGCGCGAACGAGGCGGTGCTGAAAATGTTGGCCGAGATCGGCCATAAGGACAATATTCCGGATTTTATCAAACAGGTGAAGGACAAGGATTCCAACGTAAAGCTTATGGGCTTCGGCCACCGCGTGTATAAAAACTACGACCCGCGCGCGAAGATCATGCAGCGAACCTGCTATGAGGTGCTGGGCGAGCTTGGCATCAAGGATTCCCCGACGCTGGATTTAGCGATGGAGCTCGAAAAAATCGCCCTGGAAGACGATTATTTTGTCTCCCGCAAGCTCTATCCGAACGTGGATTTCTACTCAGGCATCATCTTGAGCGCCATGGGCTTTCCCACCACCATGTTCACGCCAATCTTCGCCCTGGCGCGGACAGTTGGCTGGATCAGCCAGTGGAAGGAAATGATCGAAGACCCTTCCAACCGCATTGGCCGCCCCCGGCAGATTTACACCGGCGCGGCGCAGCGCGATTACACGCCGGTCGATAAACGGGGCTAATGCGCCGCTAGACCTCAGGCTCACGCGCATAACGAGCAAACCTGAGGTCATCTCGCTCTAATCAATCGATTAATTGATAATTTAAACTTATTAGAACCGCACCAGCAACCCGCCTTGCAGGCTTTGCACGTGCCAATTGCCCGCCAGCGTGGCGGTATAGCGCGCTGAGAGCCGCCAATTGCCCTGGCCTATGGCAAGGCCCAGCCCTGCTTCGCCCGCCACCGGCGCAAGATGCGGTGGCGCGGCGCTGAAGGCAGTGCCGTCCTGCGCGGTCATTGTCACCGAGCCACCGGGGTTAACCGCGTTCACGGTCAGCCCAAGCGCTGCACTTGGGCTGATCGACAGCCCCCCGGCCGTGATGAAATTCCGCGAGGCGGTGAGGCGCAGATAGGGTGCCACATATGTTCCGTTAGCCGCAGCGGTTCGTAGCGCCAGGGATTGCGCGGCGGCGGTCTCGTTCAAGCCGCCAAGAGCATAGCGGGTAATCTCCAGCCCCACCGCCGGGCGGAAATCCTCGCCCCAGCCGGAGAGGGGAAAAGCGGCCTGCAGGGCCGCGGAGAGCACATTGCCGTGTCCGCTGGCCGCGGCCCAGCCTGCCCCGGTGGCGCGGTTGGTGCCGGTGTTCACCAGCCCGCCCATCAGCTCGGCACTCAGCGCGGCGGGGCCCCAGTTCATCCCGCCATAAAGGGCGAGCCGCACAATGCCCAGAGACGCCTTGCCACCTGCCTCGTCCTTTAAGTTCAGCGCGTCATACCCCACCGCCAGGCCCAGGCGGCCAGGGCCAACCGTGCGGTCCAGCCCAGCCAGAAAACTGCCGCCGCGCGCGTTATAAACGCCGTCCGTTGAGATATCGCTGCCGTTGGCCTGGACCCAGCCGCCCATGCCGCACAGCCCGTTGGCCAGGGCCGAAACCAGCATGGCCGCCTGCCCTGCCTGCGGCCCAACCGGGGCCGGTGCCGCCGCGCAAGGCATGCTGTTCTGCCCATCTGCTCGCGCCAGCAACGCCTGGCCAGAGACCGCACCCGCCAACACCAGAACCTGCCCGGCATCGGCGAACACCGCGCCATCGGGCGGTGCCACCACCGCCGTTTGCGTCACCGCCAGCACTAATGCGGGTGATGAAGCGGAAGCAACGGACGACTGGGCATCTATGATTGTCACCGCGCCGGAGGACAAACGGCTATGTTGCATGGCGTTGTTCACCTGCACTGTGGAGAAATCGCCACTTACTCCGCCCGCCGCGGTGAGGAAACTATAGCTGCCCGGCTGGTAGGTGCCGGGGGAGAGCACGTAGGCCAGCGTACCGCCAAGATGCGCCCTGCCGGTAACAACCAGATGGTTCATGCCTAGCGGCGTTACCACCACGCGCAGCGTGCCAGTGCTGGTTTGCGTGTAATCGCCCTGGATGGTGAGTGGTGTGCCAACCAGCCCCGCGGTGAGTGTGCCCGCATTCACCACCTGCCCGGCTTGCCAGTTGCCGCTCACGGTCCACATGGCGTTTTGCTGAATGTTGACCTGTCCGGCCTGCAAGCCGGTGATATTGCCAGAGAGGCTGCCATGCCCGGCGAGGGTGACACTGCTGGCGGTGCCGTTTGCGGCGATTGTACCGTTAATCACGCTGCCGGTTTCCAGCGTCACGCTGCTGGCCCCGCCGCGCAGGCTTATGGCGTTACCCCCCGCGGTTGCGGTGATGGTGCCTGAGTTGTCGATGACCGCGCTAGCGTTCACGACAACACCCGTAAGCCCGGTGATGGTTCCTGCGTTGCTCAGGTTGCCACCTTTGGCGAATTGCACGCCTGCCTGGCCGCCATGGATCACGCCGGAATTAACCACCGTGCCGCCCTGGCCGATATCGATAACGCCATCCGTGCCACCGGCAATAACGCCTCTATTGGTGATGGTGGAATCACCCATGAGATACACGCCGAAAAGCGGCCCGGAAATGAGCCCGACATTGGTGATGGAAGAACCATTGCCACCCGCGTAAACGCCAGAATACCCGCCCAGCAGCTCGCCCCCGGCAGCATTGGTGAGGCTGCCGCCGGAATACAGCGAAACAGCATCGCCATTGCGCGCCGAGATGGTGCCGCTGTTCTGCACCACACCCAGCCCATTGCCGGTGTAAACGCCGATATGCGCGCCGAAGATTGAGCCGGTATTTGTGACCACTCCTCCCCGGTTGAGGCTGATGCCGTCATCCCCCGCGCCGATCTGGCCTGAATTGGTGACTGTGGCGGCAACCCCCAGGGCGCGCACGCCATAGCTGCCAGCATGGATAAGCCCGGAATTTGCTACCGAACCGCCACCACCCAGGGCAATGCCGATGCCCGTCGAATCCTGCACCTGCCCGGCATTGGCGAACTGCGCCGGTAGGCTGGCGCTGATGGCGGCCAACCCAGTGGCAGTGATGCTGACCCCTGTCGCGATTTCAACCGGCCCGGCCAGCCCATCAAGCGAAAGACTGCCGGTTTGGCTGGTATTGATTGTGGTTTGCGCCAAAGCAGGCGCATTCAAGGAAAGGGCAGCGGGCAAGGCCAGAAGCGGCGCGCAACCAGCCTTTGATATACGCCGCGCAACCTCCTGGAGCTCGGAATTCATCGGGGGTAATCCTCATAAATTGCCCCGTTTTGCGGCATATCCACGACTAGAGATTGTGCCCAGCCTAAACCCGCCATCGTGAATGGAGCGTTAATCGCAACCGCCGAAGGTGAACGCGCCATTTACCATCCCGCACGCGGCAAACCGAAGCCTGAGGGCCAAAACCCTTGCCTCCCGCGCCGGGGCGGCGTAAGCCCCGGCCTCACGATCATTCAGTATTCAATCCGCAGGGCAGTTTTATGAAGCAGCAGGCAAACCTTATCCGCGCTGGCCAGGTTATCGAGCACGAAGGCAACCGCTGGACCGTGCTGAAGCAGCAGATCATCACCCCCGGCAAGGGTGGCGCGTTCATTCAGGTGGAAATGCGTAACCTGAAAACCGGCAACAAAACCAATGAGCGTTGGCGCACGGCCGACACCGTGGAACGCCTGACCACCGAGGACCGGGATTATTCCTATTCCTATACGGATGGCGACAACCTGGTGCTTATGGACCCCGAGACCTTCGAGCAGTTCATGGTGCCCGCCACGATTTTGGGTGATTCCGCACCGTTTTTGCAGGACAACATGCCGGTTTCTGTGGCGCTGGTGGAAGGTGACCCGGTTGGCATTACCCTGCCGCCCCACGCCACGTTGGAAGTGGTGGAGGCCGACCCGGTGGTAAAAGGCCAGACCGCTTCTTCCTCCTACAAGCCAGCCAAGCTCTCCAACGGCGTGAAAACGCTGGTGCCGCCCTTCATTGAGGCCGGCGAGCGGATTGTGGTGCGCACGGAAGATGGCTCTTACGTAGAGCGCGCCAAAGGCTGATAGCCCCGTCTAATATTTGTCCGGGCGGATGGGGCGACCCGCCGCCCGTTTTTTGTTTAGAGGATTGTTTCGCCATGATGCCACGCCTTTCCGCGCATATGACGGTGATGCACAACGCCGCCAACAAGGCGGCGAAGCGCTTGTTGCGCGACTTCATGGAGGTTGAGAACCTTCAGGTTTCTGTGAAGGGGCCAGGGGATTTTGTTACCCAGGCGGATATGCGCGCCGAGCAAACGCTGCGTGAGGAACTGGAAAAAGCCCGCCCCGGCTATGGATTTTTAATGGAGGAGAGCGGTGCCTCGGGTTCAGATAAATGGGCCTGGCGCTGGATTGTGGACCCGCTGGACGGCACCACAAACTTTCTGCACGGCATTCCGCATTGGGCGATTTCCATCGCGCTGGAAAAACGCCTGCCCGACGGCAGCAGCGAGATTAACGCGGCGGCGATATTCTCGCCCGTGAATGGCGAAATGTTTTGGGCCGAAAAGGGCATCGGCGCCTACCTTAACGACAAGCGGCTGCGCGTTTCTGGCCGGAGAGAGCTGAACACCGCCTTGTTCGCCACCGGCATTCCCTTTGCCGCCACCTCAGCCAGCAACCGCCTCGCCTTTGCCCGCACGCTGGGTGCGCTGATGCCTGCCACGGCGGGTGTGCGCCGCTTTGGCTCCGCAGCGCTGGACCTCGCCTGGGTGGCCGCCGGGCGGTATGATGGCTATTGGGAAATGGGCATCAAGCCGTGGGATATCGCGGCGGGAATGCTGATTGTGCGCGAAGCGGGCGGTTATGCCACTGATGGCGACGGCAAGGACAATGTTGACGAGGTGGTGGTGGCGGCAAACCCGCATCTCCACCCAAAGCTGCTGGAACTGGTGCAGGACGGTCTGGCGGCGCGGCGGGGTTGAGGCTAGGTTGGCAGAGTGAAAATTTCGCTCTGGCTCCCTTGTCTCTTGGCTCTCGTTCCGGCCTGCGGTTTTGCGCAGGTAACGGTAAATTCCGCCGCGCTGCGGCAACTGGAAGGCCTGGCCCCACTTGCCCCGGTGGCAAAGGCTGAGCCTGCCATGGCGCGGCCTGTTATTCATAAGCCGCACCCGCTCCATGCCCACCACACCAAGCCTGTAGCGCCCGAAACGATCGCTCCCACAACGCCTATCAAACCGGCCCCATCAGCAAAGCCGCAACCAGTACCCGCGCCGAAGTCCGCGCCGCCCAAACCCATGCCAATGCCCGTTGCCCGCATTGAGTTCGCACCCGGCAGCGCCACCCTGCCCGCCGGAGCCAGTGCCGCGCTGAAGCCGTTCTGCACGGCCAGCGCGCCGGTGCCGGTAATTGCCCGCGCGCCAACAGACCCCAACGACCCCTCCGGCGCGATGCGGCTTTCCATGGCCCGCACCTTTGCGATTCGTGATGCTCTGACAGCCTGCGGTGTACCCGCGCAGAATATCATCCCGCGTGCATCTGGCAGCGTACCCGGCGCTGATGACAACGAAGCCTTGATTGGAGCCAGTGCAGCGCCATGACCAAGCCCACCAGCTACCTCATTCGCATGGTTCTGTTCTGCCTGGTGGTTTATGGCGGAGCTGCCGCCCTTGCCCCCACGCTGGCGCATTTCTTCATGGCCAATCCGGTTATCAACTCGGTTATTTTTGCGGTGGAAGTCTTCGGCGTGTTCTGGAACATCCGCCAGGTGCAGCGGCTTTATCCGGAGGCAGCCTGGGTGGAGGAATTCCGCCGTAACCGCCAGAAGCTGGTGGAGGCAACGCCCCCCACCCTGCTCGCCCCCATGGCGCGGATGCTGCACGGCAGGGCCGATGGCGAACGGCGGATCACGCTCTCTGGCCAGTCTATGCGTACGATTTTGGATGGCGTTTCCTCGCGCCTCGACGAATCTCGCGAACTTTCCCGCTACATCACCGGGGTGATGATCTTCCTTGGTCTGCTCGGCACTTTTTGGGGGCTGCTGCATACAGTCTCCTCGGTGGCGGAGGTGATTAACGGCATGAGCCTGACCGGCGGCGGTGATGTGAACGCGATGTTCGCGCAACTGAAATCCGGCCTCGCCAAGCCTCTGGCGGGTATGGGCACGGCGTTTTCCGCCTCCATGTTCGGCCTCTCCGGCGCGCTGGTTCTGGGCTTTCTGGACCTTACCGCGGGCCAGGCGATGAACCGCTTTTTCAACGAACTTGAGGAGTGGCTCGCCACCCTCACCAAGCTGGGCACTGGCGCGCTTTCTGGCGATGGCGAAGGCAGCATACCCGGCTATGTGCAGGCGCTGCTGGAACAAACCGCTGAGAACATGGACCAGCTTCAGCGCGTGCTAACCCGCAGCGAGGAAAGCCGCACCCAGGGCAACAACGCTTTGCGCGCTTTGGCTGACCGCATGGCCGATTTAGGCGACACGCTGCGCCTGCAACACCAGCTCATGGAAAAGGTGGCAAACGCCCAGGTAGCCCTTTCCCCAGCGCTCGCCAGGCTTTCTGATGCCAAAAGCAATGGTGATGATATTTCCCGCGCGCATCTCAGGAATATCGAATTGCTGCTGAACCGCTTTATGGCGGAAGCCGAGCAAGGCCGCAGCCAGGGCGTTACGGATTTGCGCAACGATATCCGCCTGCTCACGCGCACCATCTCGGCGCGGTTGGATGAACCACGTTCATGAGCCGCAGGCGCGGCAATGGCGGCAATGGGTTGGAAGCCTGGCCCGGCTATGTGGATGCGCTTTCCACGTTGCTCATGGTCACCATCTTCGTGCTGCTGGTGTTCGTGCTGGCGGAGGCGTTTCTTTCCACAGCACTTACAGGGTCTGACAATACGATCAGCGTGTTGAAGGAGCAGATTGCGGAGCTGACCCAGAGCCTTTCGATGGAGACATCGAAAGATACCTCCTTGACGCAGGAGCTGGCGGCGCTGAACGCGCAGCTCGCCACCGCGCAGGCGGCCAATACCAGCCTTAACCAGCAGCTTGCCACGGACACGACGACGATCTCCGGGTTACAGACCTCGCAGAAATCGCTGCAGGATCAGCTTTCTGATGCACAGGCCGAAGCGGCTTCCGCCGCCGGGCGTATCGCCGCGTTACAAACGGCGGATGGCGGCGATTTGCAGTCCCAGCTCACCAGCGCGCAAAGCCTGAACAAGCAGGATGCAGCACAGATTGCCCTGCTGAACCAGCAGATGGCCGCCTTGCGCGCACAGCTTGCGGCGTTGCAGGTGGCGCTGGATGCGGCACAGACCGCCGATGCCAAGGACAATGTGCAGATCGCTGACCTTGGCAAGCAGCTTAACGAGGCGCTGGCCCGCAGGGTTGAGGAATTGCAGCAATACCAAAGCGTGTTTTTCAAAACGCTGAGCCAAAGCCTGCAAGGTGAGCAGAACATAAAAGTAGTGGGAGACCGCTTCGTGTTTGAAAGTGATGTGCTGTTCCCGGTGGACGGCGCCACCATCACCCCGGCGGGCAAGGCGGAGATCGCGCAGGTAGCGAACGCGGTGAAAGAAATTGCCGCGAAAATTCCTGCCAATGTGAACTGGGTGCTTTCAGTTGATGGTTATGCCGATGCGCAACCGATTAAGGGTGGGCCCTATAAATCCAATTTTGACCTTTCCGCCGCGCGGGCACTTACGGTGCTGGATTTGCTGATCGCCGATGGCGTGCCTGCCAACCGGCTTGTGACCTCCGGCATGGGGGCGAACAACCCCATCGCCACCGGCAACACCCCAGCCGATTACGCGCAGAACCGGCGCATTGAATTTCGCCTGACAACACCATGAGCGAAAGCATCGCCATGCAGAAGGCAGCGTTGCGACGCCTGATGCTGGCGCGGCGCGAAACGCAGAGTCCGGCGCTGGGCCATGCCTTGGCAAAATACGTTCTGGCAAGCGGTATTATTCCCGACGATGCGATCATTGGCGGGTTTTTTCCGATGCGCGGCGAGATCGATATTTTGCCGTTGCTGCAAGCCTTGCACGCGCGCGGCCAGCATGTGGCGCTGCCGGAAACCCCGCCGCCAGGCAGCGGCCTGGTCTTTCGCACATGGACACCTTCCACCAGGATGCTGCAGGGGCGGTACAAAACCCAGCACCCGGACGGGCTGACTGTTTTGCCCGATTTTCTGCTGGTGCCGCTTCTGGCTTTTAATTTGCGTGGCCACCGGCTTGGCTATGGCGGCGGGTATTACGACCGCACACTGGCTACCCTGCCCGCTGCTTTCCGGCTTGGCTGTGCTTTCGCGGCGCAGGAAATGGAAAATATCCCCATGGAGGCAACTGACCTGCCGATGCACGCCATCGCCACCGAGGTGGGCGTTCAAATGATCAATTCACCAGCCTAACAGGCATTCAAACTTGCGGCGACGCCCTGGCGATCCAATTAGAGTTGGATGATTTTAGCAGAAAGGGCCTGAACCATGTCCAAACTTATTGAACCAGACAAGCTTAAATCTCTCCCGGGCAAGTGGCAGCTAGGCAAGGATGGAAAATCCATCACCCAGGATTTTACCTTCAAAAACTTTGCGGAAGCTTTTTCCTTCATGGCGCATG
>JAGWIE010000300.1 GCA_028866445.1 Rhodospirillales bacterium
GTCTGGCGGTCGGCCACCATTTGCAGCCGGTGTTCCACCCGGCGCAGCTCCCGATAGTCGGCGGCGAGCTGGCGGGCGGCGCGTTCAGGAATATGCCCGGCGCGGGCCATGGCGGGCAGGGCCTCCAGCGTGGCGGGAATACGCAAGCCAGGGTCTTGCCCACCCCAGACCAGCCCCAGCGTTTGCACGATGAACTCAATCTCGCGGATGCCGCCGCGCCCCAGCTTCACATCCAGCCGGTTTAAGCCTTTGCTGCTGTGCTGCCCGTCGATCTGGCGTTTCATCTCGTGAATGTCCGAGATGGCCGCGAAATCCAGATAGCGGCGCCAGATGAAGGGGCGTATGGCGGCGAGGAATTGCTGGCCTAGGGCAAAATCCCCCGCTACCGGCCTTGCCTTGGAGAATGCCGCGCGTTCCCAGGTGCGGCCCTGGCTCTCGTAATAGGTGAGGGCGGTGAGGAGGGCCACCACGGGCGGGGTGGCGCTGGGGTCTGGCCGCAACCGCAAATCCACGCGGAACACGTAGCCTTCCTCATCCCGTGCCGAGAGCAGAGTTGTGAGGTCCCGCGCCAGGCGGGCCATCAGCGGCTGCGAGTCGGCCTCGTAAGGGGAGGATTCGGGGTCGTAGAGCAGGACGAGATCGATATCTGAAGAATAATTAAGCTCCCGTGCGCCGAGCTTGCCGAGCGCCAGCGCCACGAAGCCGCTTTCGCGCTCTGGATCTTCCGGGTGGGGCAGGGCGATCTCCCCCGCTTCATGCAAGGTACGCAGCAGATGGCGGGTGGCGGCGCGCAGGGCGGTTTCCGCCAGTTTGGAGAGGGCGGCAGTTACTTGCTCCAGCCCCCAGATGCCGCCGATATCCGCAACAGCGATGGCCAGCGCCATTCGCCGCTTGGCCTGGCGCAACGCGGCGCTGAGGCTGGTGCGGGGCAGGTTGGGGGGCAATGCGTCCAGTCCCGCCAGAACGGCTTGGGTTTCGGCTTGCGGGCCGGTTTCCAGGCAGGCGATCAGCGTGGCGGGCTCGCGGCAAGCAAGCTCCGCCAGAAAAGGCGCGTTGCCGCCCAGGGCAGCCAGCACCGCCGCTCCCGACTCGGTTACGGTAAATTTTGCCTCCCGCGCGCCAAGGGCTGCGAAATCCGCGCATAGCCGCGTGGCGGCGGCTTTATCCGCCGGTTGCGGGAAGCATGGCTTGTGAAGGTCACTGGGCATCTGGCAAGCAGAACAGGATGAAGTTTCGCAGAGGTCAAGCAGCCTGGATAATTGTTGAAGCGCTGCACCAGCTTGGCCGGATCGCCATGCTGCTGGTTTTGCTCGCCATGGTCACCTTCGGGCTGCTGGCGTACCGGCT
This sequence comes from Rhodospirillales bacterium, assembly GCA_028866445.1. GTDB lineage: Bacteria > Pseudomonadota > Alphaproteobacteria > Acetobacterales > Acetobacteraceae > Acidocella. Next base: position 1,348 of record JAGWIE010000300.1, read on the forward strand.
CTCGCAAGGGCCGCTTGATGTGCCGAAACTCGCCTCATACCTCGCTTCGCGGGTCACCGGCGAGGGGGTAAGCGTGCATATGGCCAAGGCGCAGCTTGCCTGGGCGGGGTATCACCGGGGCGGCGCCATGCCGCTGATATTAAGGCTGGCGCAAATAGAGGTGGTGACGGATTCCGGCGGCACGCTGGCGAATATTCCTTCTGCTGATCTTTCCATGCCGGTGACGGATCTGTTCGGTGGGCGCGACCCGGTGCTGCTGAGCGGCAATGGGGCGACATTCCCTGGCGGTAATGTGCCGGTTTCCTGGTACGCGAATATTTGGCCTGGGACAGGCTTCACGCTGCAACGTGGTGCGGTTTACGTAACCGTGGGCGCTGGCGATATCGGCAGCGGTAAAAACCGCGTGGCGCTGGATGCCGCGCATTTCGTGCTCGCGGTTTCTAAAAACGGCGATGTGGATGTTACCAACGGCATGGCCCAACTGGCCCAACGTGGGCAGAGCGCACCGCGGCTTACCTTCAGCTTTCATGCGCACCGTAACAGGCTGTGGCTTGGCCAATTGAACCTCCATGCGGATGCGGTGCAGGCGCAGGATCTGCCAGCATTTTGGCCACCGGTGTTGGTGCCGGATACGCGGAAATGGGTAACGCGCAACATCACCGCCGGCACCGCGCGGGATGCGCAGTTTAGTTTTGAGATGTCGGCCAATGGCGATCTCTCGCATTTCCAGCTTCAAAACGCACAAGGCCAGTTTAACGGCGATGACCTTACGCTCACCTGGCTGCGCGGTGCCACGCCGATTGAGCATTTGAACGGCGTGTTCACCTTGCCCGGCGCGGATACGGCGGTGATTACGGCGAGCGCTGGCGAGACAGGCGGCGTGAACTTGAACAGCGGCAGCCTTATCATCACCGACCTCACCGCCAAGGACCAGTTTGGTGACCTGAAGCTGAGCCTGGCCGGGCGGGTACAGGATGTACTTTCAATTTTAGGCGCACCGCCGCTAAGCCT
>JAGWIE010000301.1 GCA_028866445.1 Rhodospirillales bacterium
CGGTATTTGTCCCAATGGCCGGAAAGCTCCCACAACTTGCGGTCCACCAGCTGCGGCGTGCGCACTTCCTCATAGCCGCCTGCTTCTTGGCGGCGGCGGATATAGGCTTCCACGATGCGGTAGAGCTTCCAGCCTTTCGGGTGCCAGAAGATGGAGCCGGTGGCTTCTTCCTGGATGTGGAAGAGGTCCATCTCCTTGCCGATTTTGCGGTGGTCGCGGCGCTCGGCTTCCTCAAGCTGGGTCAGATAGGCTTCCAGCTCTTTATTGTCGCGCCATGCGGTGCCGTAAATGCGGCTCAGCATGGGATTCTTGGAATCGCCGCGCCAATATGCGCCGGCGGTTTTCATCAGCTTGAAGCCGCTGCCGATATCGCCGGTGGAGCGCATATGCGGGCCACGGCATAAATCCAGCCACTCGCCTTGGCGGTAGATGGTGATGGTCTCGCTCTCCGGCAGGTCGCGGATCAGCTCGGCCTTGAAACGCTCGCCGCGGGCTTCGAAGAATTTGATCGCTTCCTGCCGGTTCCATTCCTCACGGGCGAAACTGGCATTACGGGCGATGATTTCGCGCATCTTGCCTTCGATAGCCGGGAGGTCCGCGGGTGTGAAAGGCTCGTTGCGGTGGAAGTCGTAATAAAAGCCGTTCTCGATGGAGGGGCCGATGGTGACCTGGGTGCCGGGAAACAGCTCCTGCACGGCCTCCGCCAGCACATGCGCGGCATCGTGGCGGATCATCTCCAAAGCCGCCTCATCCTTGCGAGTGATGAATTTCACCGAGGCATCCTCGGAGATTTCCCGAGAGAGGTCTTGCTGCTTGCCATTCACCTCCATGGCCAGGGCCGCACGGGCAAGGCCCGGCCCGATGGCGGCGGCGATGGCCGTGCCAGTTACCGCGCCCTCAAACGAGCGTTTGGTTCCGTCTGGCAGGGTAATGGCGGGCATAAGTGTCTCTCTGGCGTAGTGAAAAATCTGGCGGGGTTATGGCAGGCGCTCAAGCACTTGTGCAACCGGCAGCTCTTGCAGGGTGGGGGCGCGCAGAATGACCGGCCAGCCGCCATCCGGGTAGCGGGGTGCCGTGCGGGCGGGCTCCGACGCGGCGGAGAACAGCGAGATACAGGGCACGCCGAGGGCGGCAGCAAGGTGCATGGGGCCGGTATCGTTACCGATGGCCAGCGCCGCGCCACGGAACACCGAAGCGAGCTGAAAGAAATCGGTTTTGCCGGTGAGGTCTTGCCCGCCGATGGTTTGCGCCAGGGGTTTTTCGCCTGCCGTGCCGACGATAATAACCGGCAAATGCAGGGCGGCGGCAACCTCACGGAATTTTTCCGCAGGCAAGCGTTTTTCCGGCCGGTGCGGCGCGGCACCGGGAACAAGAACCGCATAAGCGGGCGGCAGGTTCAGGCCGGAGATATCGCCCGCGAGCCAGGAAAGATCAGGGACGGCCAAGGGCGTAGGCAGCGCAGCGAGGCGGAGCTGCTGTTCCAGGCGCTCGCGGCTGTGCAGGGTTTCGCGGTTGGCGGCATCTGGAAAGGCGCAGCCTGACGCGATGCCAGACCAGGGCGGGCGGCCTGCCAAGGCAAAATAGCGGGTGGAGCGGCCGGAGGTTTGCAGATCATACACCATGCCGAAGCCGGAAAGCTGGCGTTTCAGGCGCAACAGGCCGGGAATGTTCCACCAATCGGGCTTGTCGTCGATTTCGATTTTATCAAACCAGGGGCTGGCACTGAGCAGATTGGCATAAGGCTTGGTGGCGAGCAGGGTGATCTCGTCCTGCGCATGGCGCGCGCGGATGGCGGCGAAAGCCGGGAAGGTCATCACGATATCGCCAAAGGCACCGTGGCGGATGACCAGCACGCGCATTAGCCGAGCAGCTCGGCGTAAAGCTGGAGATAACGGGTTTGCATGGCCTCCAGCGAGAAATGCGCGCCGACTTCCTCCCTGGCGCGGGCACCAAAGGCGAGGCGCAAATCTGAATCGCCATCCAGAATCGCGTCGAAGATAGCGGCCAGGGCGGTGTCGTCAGCGGGGGGAAACAGGAAACCGCTGACATTGGGCTCGATGGTTTCATGCGCGCCGCCATGGCCAGAGGCGACGACGATTTTACCCATGGCCTGGCCCTCGATGATGGTGCGGCCAAAAGCTTCCGGTTCGGTGGAGCAATTTACCACAATATCAGCGAGTTTGAGAGCCGCTGGCATATCCTCCACATGGCCAGCGAGGCGCAGGCGGCCACCAATCCCGAGGCGCTCCGCCAGGGTCATCAGCTCCTCTGTGTATTTATGCCGCCCCTGGTCTGAGCCAATAAGGATGCCAACCGCCTCATTATGCCGCATTTTTGCCAGCGCGCGGATGAA
>JAGWIE010000302.1 GCA_028866445.1 Rhodospirillales bacterium
GAAAGGTGCCGGGCGCTTCTGCATGGGTGCGGCCTGGCGCAGCCCGAAGGAGCATGACCTGGATACGGTCTGCCAGATGATCGAGGGCGTGAAGGCGCTGGGCATGGAAACCTGCGTGACGCTGGGTATGCTCGACCCCTTCCAGAGCCGCAAGCTGAAGGATGCGGGGCTGGATTATTACAATCACAACCTGGACACCTCGCCCGAATATTATGGCAAGGTCATCACCACCCGCACCTATCAGGACCGGCTGGACACGCTGGATGCCGTGCGTGATGCGGGCATCAATGTGTGCTGCGGCGGCATTGTCGGCATGGGGGAGGATGAGAGCGACCGCGCCGGGCTTATCGCCACGCTGGCCAGCCTGCCCACCCCGCCGGAATCCGTGCCCATCAACGCCCTGGTGGCGGTGGAGGGCACGCCGCTGGCGAAATCCGAGAAGATCGACCCGATCGATTTCGTGCGTGTGGTGGCCGCCGCCCGTATCACCATGCCCAAGAGCTATGTGCGGCTTTCCGCCGGCCGTGAGGCAATGACAGACGAAGCCCAGGCTTTGTGCTTCCTGGCCGGGGCGAACTCCATCTTCCATGGCGAGAAGCTGCTCACCACCAAGAACGCCACCGTGCCTCATGACGAGGCGCTGTTTGCCAAATTGGGGCTGTCCTCCCTGGCATGAGCTGGCTGGAAGAAGGCTGGCGGCATGTCTGGCTGCCTTACGCGCAGATGCAGACAGCACCGTTGCCCATGCCCGTAGCCCGCACGCAAGGGGCCCGCATTATCCTTGAGGATGGGCGCGAGCTGATCGACGGCATCGCCAGTTGGTGGACCGCGTGCCACGGCTATAACCACCCGCATATTCAGCAAGCCGTTGCCCGTCAGCTTGAGGCCATGCCGCATGTGATGTTCGGCGGGCTGGCGAACCAACCGGCCTACAGGCTTGCCACCCGGCTGGCGGCGATGATGCCGGCGGATTTGAACCGGGTGTTCTTCACTGATTCCGGCTCGGTGGCGGTGGAGGTGGCGATTAAAATCGCCGTGCAGTCCTGCCTTAACAAGGGTGAGCGCGGGCGCACGAAGATTCTGGCCTTCTCCGGCGGCTATCATGGCGACACGCTAGGTACGATGGCGATTTGCGACCCCGACGAGGGAATGCACAGCCTGTTCACCGGGCTGCTGCCGGAACATCCGGTGGTGCCGCTGCCCACGGATGAAGCCAGCATCGCGACGTTTGAGGCGTTTCTGGAACGCGAGCACAAAAGCCTTGCCGCCATTATCGTGGAGCCGCTGGTGCAGGGCGCGGGCGGCATGGTGTTTCATGGGCCGGAGGTGTTGCAACGCCTGCGCGCGGCGGCGGACCATTACGGGCTGACGCTGATTTTCGACGAGATTTTCACCGGGTTTGGCCGCACGGGCACGATGTTCGCGTTCGAGCAAGCCGGGGTGGTGCCGGATATCATCACACTCTCCAAGGCGCTCACCGGCGGCACCAGCCCGCTCGCCGCCACCATCGCCACAGACAGGTTGTTTGAGGCGTTTCTTTCAGAGAGCCCGATGACCGCTTTGATGCACGGGCCGACCTATATGGCCCATGCGCTGGGCTGTGCGGCGGCGAATGCTTCGCTGGATATCTTCGAATCTGAGCCCCGCATGGCGCAGGTGGCGGCAATATCGACGCAGATGGCGAAGGAGCTGGAGCCTTGCCGGGGGTTGCCGGGGGTGAAAGACGTGCGGGTGATGGGAGCCATCGGCGTGGTGCAGATGCACGAGATTAAAGACCCGGCTGGCTTGCGGCAAAAATTTCTCCAAGAGGGCGTCTGGATCCGGCCCTTCCGGGACATTGTGTACCTCACGCCTGCTTTCACCATTGCGCCGGAGGAGCTTTCGAAGCTGACCGCGGCCATCCGCCGCGTCTTGACCACACCTTAACAAATTGCAACCTATGCGGGCATATGCCCCGCCCCGCCCAAGAAATTCTCCGCCATGACTGCCCCATAAAACCCGCCTGGGCGGTGTTCGACCAGGGCTGGTATCTGCACCATTACCCGGAAGCCCAGGTGGCAGCCGAGCCAGCGCTGGAGTATTATCTGCAAGTGGGGGCCAAGCAGGGGCATAGCCCCTCGGCTTTGTTCGACGAGGTTTATTACCTCGCCCGCAACCCGGATGTGGCGGAGCTGGTGCGGGAAGGGCATTACGCTTCCGGGTTTGACCATTATTGCCAGCATGGCTGGCGGGGCGTTTCGCCGCATTGGCTGTTCGACGATGCGCTTTATGCCGAGCTGTATGACGACATGACGCTGGAGAATTTGGAGCTTCATGGTTGTTACGGGCGTTA
>JAGWIE010000303.1 GCA_028866445.1 Rhodospirillales bacterium
CGTTTCGAGATGGTGCACGCGAAATACCCCAACAAGAAAATCGTCATCGGCGAAATCGGCTGGCCGTCGGACGGCATCGATATCGGTGCCGCGCGCGCCAACAACATCAATCAGGCCCGCTTCCTGCGCGATTTCTTCAATCTCGCGCAACAGAAGCACCTGAACTACTTCGTGATGGAAGCGTTCGACCAGCCCTGGAAGACGAGCTTTGAGGGCCGCGCCGCAGGTTACTGGGGCATGTTCACGCTGGGCCGCCACGAGAAATGGTCGCTCACCGGCCCGGTTTGGAATCATCCTGAGTGGGTTTGGTATGCCGCTGGTGCCGCGCTGATGAGCTTGCTGGCTACCATGGCCTTGCTCTCCCGCCGGCCGGATATCCGCCTGCCGGGCAAGCTGCTCTTCGCCGTGCTGGTGGAAGGCTTTACCAGCACGCTGGCGATGCTGCTGATGAATATGGGCCAGACCTATCTCTCGCTCAGCGCCGCCGCCATCTGGAGCGCGCTGGCCGCGGGGCAGGGGCTGCTGCTCTTCCTGCTCATCGCCGACAGTTTCGATCTGGTGGAAACCATCTTCGGTCGCGTTGCCAAGCGCCATTACGAGCCGATCCCGGCGCCTTCCGGCACGAAATTGCCGAAGGTTTCCATTCATCTGCCCATCTGCAACGAGCCGCCTCACATGGTGAAGCAGACGCTCGATAGCCTGGCCGCACTGGATTACGACCGCTTCGAGGTTTTGGTGATCGACAACAACACCATGGACCCCCGCGTGTGGGAGCCGGTGGCTGAGCATTGCGCGCGGCTTGGGCCCAAATTCCGCTTCTTCACCCTGGGCAAATACAAAGGCTACAAGGCGGGTGCGCTTAACTTTGCCCTGCGGGAAACCGCGCCGGATGCCGAGGTGGTGGGCGTGATCGACTCCGACTATCTGGTCGAGCCCGACTGGTTGCGTTCCATGGTGCCTGCTTTCGCAGACCCGGCGGTGGGCTTCACCCAGTCTCCGCAGGATTACCGGGACAATGACGGCTCCATCTTCAAACGCATGATGTTCTGGGAATATGCGGGCTTCTTCCATACTGGCATGGTCACGCGCAACGAGCGCAACGCCATCATCCAGCACGGTACGATGACGTTGATCCGCAAGGAAGCGCTGCTGAACGAGCAGGGTTGGGCGGAATGGTGCATTTGCGAGGATAGCCAGCTTGGTCTGCGCCTGTTCCGCGCCGGGTATGAGGCGGTGTATTCCAAGAAGAGCTTCGGCAAGGGTGTGATGCCAGATGACTACACGGCCTTCCGCAAGCAGCGTTACCGTTGGGCCTATGGCGCGATGCGGATTGTGCGCGCCAATGCTGCCGCCTTGTTCAACCCCTTTAATAAGGAGCTGACCGCCGGCCAGCGCTGGCACTTCATCACCGGCTGGATGCCCTGGTTTGGCGATGCGCTGGGTCTGGTATTCTTAGCCATGGGCCTCGCCTGGTCCTTGGGGCTGATCCTGGATCCGGTGCGGTTTGAATTCCCGATCGCGCTGTTCATGCTGCCTTCCATCGGTCTGTTCTTCTTCAAGATCGTGCAGATCCTCGCCCTCTATAAAAACCGCGTGCCCTGCGGCTTCATGGACCGGTTGGGTGCCGCGGTGGCTGGCCTCGCGCTCTCCCACTCCATCGGCAAGGCCGTGTGGAAGGGGTTGTTCACTAACTCGCTGCCCTTCCTGCGCACGCCGAAGATGGAGAACGCTCCGGCCCTGGTGCAGGGTCTGGTGATGGCCCGCGAGGAGCTGGTGATTTTGGTGCTCACCTGGGCGGCGGCTCTTGGGGTTGGCTTTGGCCACCATTGGGCAACGCTGGAAACCCGGCTGTGGGTTGCGGTGCTGTTCACCCAGTCCATGCCGTATCTGGCTTCGGTTGGCACCTCTATCCTGGCGGCACTTCCTGCCAAGGTGGTGAAACCGGTGGCTGCCCCTGTGGTGAGGAAAATCCGCGCCCCGGCTTTCCACCCCGCTGCTGGTGACTAATCAGCGAAGGTTCGAAAAACCCCTCCCGGGAAACTGGGAGGGGTTTTTTATTGGTTTGGCAATGGGAGTCTGCAATGCATCATAAGCCTTGCGTCATCATGGCCAGGCAGCGTAAGGAATGCGCGCTTGCTGCCATGGCGCGAATTAGAACATGGCGGCGCGTGCTTTACAGGGCGGGGACGCCCTTAACGGGCAGAATTGCACCGTCCTTTTCCAGTTTCGCGCATGGGATACCGGACATTGACCGCCAAGGGGTATGCTCTTGGCGGCGGAGATGTTTGTTGTGAGTGATTTGACGTTTGAGAATTTTGGTTTTG
>JAGWIE010000304.1 GCA_028866445.1 Rhodospirillales bacterium
AATTACGCCAAATGGGCCGGGCTGGACGAACCCATCATCGAAATCTCCGTCACACCCAACCGGGGCGACGCGCTTGGCATACGCGGCATCGCGCGGGACCTCGCAGCGGCGGGGCTGGGCACGCTGAAGCCTTTCGTCCCTGCCCCCATCAAGGGCAATGGCGCATCCGCGATTCAATGGATCAATGCATACCCAGAAGCCTGCCCCTGGGTTCTCGGCCGTACATTGCGCGGCGTGAAGAACGGCCCCAGCCCGGACTGGTTGGTGAAGCGGCTGGAAAGCATCGGCCTGCGCCCCATCAATGCGCTGGTCGATATCACCAATTTTTTCACCTACGATCTCGGCCGCCCGCTGCATGTGTTCGACGTGAACAAGATTGACGGCACGACTCTAACCCTGCGCCGTGGCCAGGAGGGTGACAGCTTCCCCGGCCTCTCCGGCAAGGCAGTGCAGGCGGGGCCGGAGGATTGCGTGATCGCCGATGGCGCGGGGGCGCAATCCCTCGCGGGCATTACCGGCGGCGAGAGCACAGGCTGCGACGATGCCACCAGGGATGTGTTCATCGAATGCGCCTTGTTCGACCGTGTGAAGATCGCCCAAACCGGCCAACGCACCGGCATTTTCTCCGATGCGCGCGCCCGCTTCGAACGCGGAATCGACAGCCAGCTTCTCCCCCAAGCGCTGGACGCCGCCACCGCCATGGTGCTGGAGCTCTGCGGTGGTGAGGCCAGCGAGATCACCGAGGGCGGTTCGCGCCCCGCATGGGGCCGCCAGGCTTGCCTGCGGTTCGAACGCCTGGCCAGCTTCGGCGGATCAGACATCGCCGCGCCGGACGCCATCGCCGCGCTGGAACATCTCGGCTTCACAGTGGTTAAGCAGGATGCGCAAAGCGTCACCGTCGCCGTGCCGAGCTGGCGTAACGATGTGGCGCAGCTGCCATCGCTCGACCAAGCACCCGATCTTCCCGGCGCTCAAGCCGCCGCTGAAGGTGCTGCCGAGATCGAACCCGAAGCCGACCTCATTGAGGAAGTGCTGCGCCTGAAGGGGCTGGATGCCATCGCGCCGGTCTCCCTGCCCGTCGCCTCTCTGGTACCTGTCGCCATCCTCACACCCAAACAGGCCCGCACGGCGTTGGCACGCCGGGTTCTCGCCGCGCGTGGGCTGTTGGAATGCGTGACATTCTCCTTCACGGACGATGCCACTAACGCTTTGTTTGGTGAGGTGCCCGAGAGCCTGCGCCTTGCCAACCCCATCTCCGCCGACCTCAACCAGATGCGCGCCACCCCATTAGCAACGTTGGCCCAGGCCGCCGCGCGCAACGTGGCTCGTGGCATCTCGGATTTCGGTCTGTTTGAAACCGGCCCGGCCTATGCGGCGGATCTTTCGCAGGCGCTGGTGGTGGCAGGCTTGCGGGTAGGCAGCACGGGGCTATCCGCCCTCGCCCCTGCCCGCACCTTCGACGCGATGGACGCGAAGGCCGACGCCCTGGCCGTGCTGGCAGCCCTTGGCGTGCCGATGGACGCCGTCACCACAACCACTGGCGGGCCCGCTTACTACCACCCCGGCCAGAGCGGCGCGCTGATGCAGGGGCCGAAGACCATGCTGGCGCGTTTCGGCACGCTGCATCCCTCCGTGGCGGAAAAGCTGGATTTGCCCGCTGGTACCGTGGCGTTTGAGATTTTCCTGGACGCCATTCCGGAACCCAAACGGCGCAAAAAATCCGCACCCGTGCTGGCCGCCTTCCAGCCCTTGCGGCGGGATTTCGCTTTCCTGGTGGATGAAGGCGTGGGGGCCGAAGCCGTGCTGCGCGCCGCCAAAGGGGCTGAGCGCAATCTTGTCACGGGTGTCGCTTTGTTTGACCGCTATCAGGGCAAAGGCGTGCCGGAGGGCAAAATCTCGCTGGCCGTCGCTGTCACGCTGCAACCCACGGAAAAAAGCCTGACGGATGCAGAGATTGAGGCCGTCTGCGCCAGGATCATCGCCGAAGTGAGTAAGAAAACCGGTGCCATTTTGCGTGGGTAAGCCGCTATCTGTTCAGCAACGCAAACACCCTTAACGCGGATGCCAAAGGCCGGTCTGGTCCGCGCTCAGTATCAATCCTCGTCACCAAGGCCGAAAGCGCTACATCCTGGCGCTGCGCGGCCTCTGCCAGTGCTGCCCAAAACTCCGACTCCAGCGCCACGCTGGTCCGGTGGCCGGAAAGCGAGAAGCTACGCTTTTCGAGCATTGCCCATGGTATGCAGCATGGCCGGCAGGAAACCGAAGGTGGAAATCAGCACCGCGCCCAGGCTTAAGAACAGCAAATCGCCCATGCTCGCC
>JAGWIE010000305.1 GCA_028866445.1 Rhodospirillales bacterium
TCTCGCCTGAGGTTTTGAGAGATGGCACTGAAGCATTTTAATCCGGTCACGGCGAGCCTTCGCGGCACGGTACTGATCGACCGTAGCGAGCTCTGGAAGGGCAAGCCCGTTAAGGGCCTGACCGAAGGTCAGCACTCCAGCGGCGGGCGTAACAACCATGGCCGCATCACCAGCCGGTTTCGTGGCGGCGGACACAAGCAGTCTTATCGTATTGTGGACTTCAAGCGCCGCAAGTTCGATATGGCCGCCACTGTCGAGCGCCTGGAATACGACCCGAACCGCACTGCTTTTATCGCTCTCATCAAGTATGAGGACGGTGAATTGGCTTACATTCTGGCACCGCAGCGCCTGAAAGTTGGCGATAGCGTGGTCTCCGGCGCGCGTGTGGACATCAAGCCCGGTAATGCGATGCCGCTTTCGGCTATGCCAGTGGGCACGATCATCCATAATATCGAGCTGAAGGTGGGCGCCGGCGCCAAGCTGGTGCGTTCCGCCGGAACCTTCGCGCAGCTCGTTGGCAAGGATCAGGGCTATGCCCAGATCAAGCTCGGCTCCGGTGAACTGCGTATCGTCCGCGCTGAGTGCATGGCGACGGTGGGTGCGGTTTCCAACGCCGACCACCAGAACCAGCAGATCGGCAAGGCCGGTCGCTCCCGCTGGTTGGGCCGCAAGCCGCATCAGCGTGGCGTGGTCATGAACCCGGTGGATCACCCGCACGGTGGTGGCGAAGGCCGCACTTCTGGTGGTCGTCATCCGGTTACCCCGTGGGGCAAACCGACCAAGGGCTACAAGACGCGCTCCAACAAGCGTACCGACAACCTCATCATCCGCCGGGCGAAGGGCGGGAAGGGCTAAAAGATGTCACGTTCTGTTTGGAAAGGTCCGTTTGTCGACGGATACCTCCTTGGCAAGGCTGAGGCGTCCCGCGCTTCGGGCCGCAACGAGATCATCAAGATCTGGTCGCGTCGTTCAACCATTCTGCCGCAGTTTATCGGCCTGACTTTCGGTGTCTATAACGGGAAGAAATTTCTTCCCGTGCAGGTCAACGAAAACATGGTTGGCCATAAATTCGGTGAATTCTCCCCCACGCGCACCTTCCCGGGGCACTCGGCGGACAAGAAAGCGAAGCGGGGCTAATCATGAGCAAGCCAAAAACCGCGCGTGCGTTGGCCGACCATCAGGCCGAAGCGATCGCCCGCAATATTCGTGTCAGCCCGCGCAAGCTGAATCTTGTCGCGGCGTCCATCCGTAACATGTCGGCGCAGCGCGCCCTGGCGGACCTGACCTTCTCCAAGCGCCGCATCGCCAAGGCGGTGAAGAAGCTGTTGGAGAGCGCCATCGCCAATGCTGAGAACAATCACCAGCTGGATGTGGATAAGCTGTTCGTCTCCACCGCTGAGGTTGGCCGTGGCATCGTGATGCGCCGCTTCCATGCCCGCGGCCGTGGCCGTTCGGCCATGGTTGAGAAATGGTTCAGCCATCTGAAGATTGTTGTTGAGGAGCGCGAGGCGGCCGAGAAGCCCAGCCGTGATGCGCGCCCAGGCTTCGGCAAGAAGTCTGAGAAAGCTGGGGAGGCCGCGTAATATGGGTCACAAGATTAATCCGATCGGCCTGCGCCTCGGCATCACCCGTACCTGGGACAGCCGCTGGTACGCCGATAAAGACTACGCAAAGCTGCTGCATGACGACATCAAGCTGCGCAATCATCTGCGCGGCAAGCTGAGCCAGGCTGGCGTGTCCAAGGTGGTGATCGAGCGTCCGGCGAAAAAGCCGCGCGTGACCATCTACGCTGCTCGCCCTGGCGTTGTTATCGGCAAGAAGGGTCAGGACATCGACGGGCTCCGCAAAGAGCTGTCGGTCATGGCCAAGACCGATGTTTCCTTGAATATCATGGAAATCCGCAAGCCGGAGATCGACGCGACGCTGGTGGCCGAAAATATCGCGCAACAGCTGGAGCGCCGCGTGGCCTTCCGCCGTGCCATGAAGCGCGCTGTGCAATCCGCCATGCGCCTTGGCGCTCAGGGCATCAAGATCACCTGCTCCGGCCGTTTGGGCGGCGCTGAGATTGCTCGCGTTGAATGGTATCGTGAAGGCCGCGTGCCGCTGCATACGTTGCGCGCCGACCTGGATTACGGCACCTCCACCGCCAAAACCACCTACGGCACTTGCGGCGTCAAGGTTTGGATCTTCAAGGGTGAGATCCTGGTTCAGGACCCGCTCGCGCAGGATAAGCGCGCGGCCGAACAGGCCCCGCAGCGCTAAGGAATTAATGCCATGATGTCTCCTAAGCGTACCAAGTTCCGCAAAGCGCATAA
>JAGWIE010000306.1 GCA_028866445.1 Rhodospirillales bacterium
TGTGTGATGCTGGACTTCGTGCTGGGCGGCGGCGTTTCCGCCATTCTGCTGGTTTACCTTGTCTGGGCCATGCTGCGCCCTGAAGATTTCTGAGAGAATTCCCATGACAATCCAGGGTTTGGTGTATATTGCGCTGGTCTTTCTGCTGGTGCTGGGCGCGGCGTTTCCGCTCGGGCGCTACCTCGCCGCAATTTTTGAAGGCCGCTTACGGTTTTTGCGTCCGGTGGAAACGGGGTTTTACCGCCTTGCGGGCGTGGATGAAACGCGTGCCATGGGCTGGCAGGCTTATGCCGTGGCGTTGCTGCTGCTCAGCGCGATTCATTTCGTATTGCTTTATGCCGTTCTGCGGCTGCAATATTATCTGCCATTCAACCCGCAGCATATTACGGGCATGTCCTCGCGCCTGGCCTTCAACACAGCGGCCAGCTTCGCCACCAATACCAATTGGCAGGCTTACGTGCCCGAAAGCCAGATTTCCAACGGCGCTCAGATGCTGGGGCTGGCCGTGCATATGTTCATTTCCGCAGCGGCAGGCATCGCGGCGGCGGCGGCGGTTATGCGCGCCTTCACCGGCAGCGGCCTGAAAGCCATCGGCAATTTCTATGTCGATCTCACACGCATCACGCTTTATCTGCTACTTCCGGTTTCCATCGCCGCTGCAGTACTACTGGTACTGGCGGGCAGCCCGCAAACATTCAGCGGCTTCATCACGACACACACGCTGCAAGGCAGTGCGCAGAGTATCGCCATCGGCCCGGTCGCACTGCAAGAGGCAATCAAGGAACTCGGCACCAATGGCGGCGGCTTCTTCAACGCCAATTCCGCGCATCCGTTCGAGAATCCCAACGCCTGGACCAACCTGCTGGAAAATTTTCTGCTGTTGGTTATTGGCTTCGCTTTGCCCATCGCCTTTGGCCATATGGTCAAAAACCCGCGCCAAGGCCGTGCCTTAATGGTGGCGATGGCGATTATCCTCGCACTCGGCTGCATCGGCGCTTACGCTGCGGAAGCACCCGGCAACCCGCTTCAAACCGCAATTGGCGTGGCGCATGGCGGGAATTGGGAGGGTAAGGAAGTGCGCTTCGGCATACCCGCCAGCACCACTTTTAATGTCTCCGCCACCGGCACTTCCACCGGTGCGGTGGACAGTTTCACCGATAGCTACACACCACTGGGCGGCGCCATACCGCTCTTCCTCATGCAGCTTGGCGAAGTCACCCCTGGCGGCGTGGGCTCAGGCTTTTATACCATCATTGTCTTCGCGTTATTCTCGGTGTTCGTCGCGGGGCTCATGGTAGGGCGCACGCCCGAATATCTCGGCAAGAAGGTGCAAGCGAAAGAGATCAAGCTCGCCATGCTGGGCGTGCTGATCCTCACTTTATTCATCCTGGCAGGGGCAGGTTTTTCGCTCGTTACCAAATCCGGCCTCGGCTCGCTCGCCAATGCCGGGCCGCATGGTTTAACGGAAATGCTCTATGCCTGGAGCTCCGCTACCGAAAATAACGGCAGCGCCTTTGCAGGGCTTTCCGCCGACACCCAATTGCTGGATTACGGGCTGGGTACGGCGATGCTGTTCGGACGCTTTGCTTTCATGATCCCTGTTCTGGCCATTGCCGGTTCGCTTGCCGCCAAGCCACGTTTGCCGGAAAGTGCTGGCACCTTCCCCACCACCGGCCCGCTGTTCATCGGGCTGCTCATCGGCGTGATTGTCGTTCTCGGCGGTTTGCAATTCCTGCCGGCTGACACGCTCGGGCCTTTGGCCGAACATTTCCTCCTGCAAGCTGGAAAGACCTTTTAACAATGTCACATGCAGAAACCATTTCGCTGTTTGAGGCGAAGATCATCCGCCGCGCCGCGTGGGATTCCCTTGCCAAACTCAACCCCGTCACGCTGATGCGCAATCCGGTGATCTTCGTCACCGAAATTGTCTCCGCGCTCGTCACCGCCGCCGGCATCGAGGCATTGCTCAAGCATCAGCCCGCTACGTTTCCGCTGGTCATCGCCGCCTGGCTGTGGCTCACGGTTATTTTCGCCACCTTCGCCGAAGCCGTGGCAGAAGGGCGTGGGCGCGCACGGGCAGAAACATTGCGCCGCGCGCGGTCAGACACCATGGCCAAGCTGCTCACCAACCCGCCCAACCGCGCACTTTACAAACCAACAGCAGCGCCGGATCTGCGCAAGGACGATATCGTGCTGGTTGAAGCGGGCGATATCATCCCGTCCGACGGTGAAATCATCGAAGGCATCGCCAGCGTGAATGAAAGTGCGGTCACAGGTGAATCTGCCCCCGTGGTGCGTGAGGCGGGCGG
>JAGWIE010000307.1 GCA_028866445.1 Rhodospirillales bacterium
AAGCACAGAAAATCCGCCAGGCTGTCGAACTCTGCCCCAAAACGCGAGGTGGCTTTAAGCAACCGCGCCAGGCGGCCATCCAGCCCGTCGATTACGCCCGAAACCGCGATGGCCAGCACTGCCGTGCCAAAGCGCCCATCCATGCCCAACCGAATGGAGGAGAGACCGATGCACAGCCCCAGCAACGTCATCAGATTAGGCAGCATCCTGTTGAAGCTGAGCCCGGAGAAACGCTGCCGCCGGGGCAGGCGGCGGGGAGGCCTCATGGGAATGTGGTTATCAATTGCGGCAGTTCGGCGATAACGGTTTCACCGCCGATCATCCGCTGGCCCACGGCCACCAACGGCACGCAGCCGGGGGGCAAATAAAGATCAGTTCGCGAGCCGAACCGAATGATGCCAAACCGCTGGCCTGCCAGAAGCATCTGGCCTTCCGCCACCTCGCAAAGAATCCGCCGCGCGATCAGCCCGGCAATCTGCACCACCACCACATCCTGCCCGCCCAAGGTGCGCAGCAACATGGAATTACGCTCGTTATCGTCGCTTGCCTTATCCTCGCCAGCGGAAAGAAACAGGCCGGGATGATAAGCGATTTTTTGCACCGTGCCGGAAATGGGTGCGCGGTTCACATGTACGTCCAGCACTGAAAGGAAAATGGCCACACGGGTGCGCGGCTCTGGCGCCAGGCCAAGCTCTGCGGGTGGAATGGCTTGCTCAATGCTCACCACCAGCCCATCCGCGGGGGCCACAAACACATCTGCGCGCGGCGGAAGCACGCGCTCCGGATCACGGAAAAAATACAGGCAGAACAGCGTAAAGAGCAGGCCCAGCCAAGTAAGCGGATACCAGAGCACCAGGCCAATCACCGCCACCACAATGCCGCCGATAATGAACGGATACCCCGCCTTGTGCGGCGGGCTCATCACGGATTTTACAGTTTCAGCAATATTCATTCAGCATCCCGCCTTGTTCAGTTCGCCTGTTTCTGCGGCAAGGCGAAGGCCTGCCCGGGAAAGATCAGGTTCGGATTATGGATCTGCCCCGCATTGGCGGAATAGATCAACGAATACAAGGTGCCCTTGCCATAAACCCGGCGGGCAATCATCCACAGATTATCGCCGGGAGCGATAACCACATGGCCTTCTTCCAACGCCTTGGCGAGCTCTTCCGGCGCAAATGGCACCGTAACCGGGGCAATAATGCTGCCATCCGCCGCGGTGGCGTTCAGCGTGATCATACCCGACTTGCCGGGCACCGGTGCCTGCACATGCCAATGGCCGGAACCGTCCGCCATTGCCGTACCCAACGTTTTGCCATCCATCATCACCGTAACATTCGCACCCGCCGGGGCGGTGCCGCTGAACACGGCATGGCCCTGCGCGTCGTAATCCACTGCTCCCATGCCAAGCTGGCCAGGCTGCGGCCCCTGGCCGGTGACAACGCTGCTGCCATTAGGGCCGGAAACCACCGCCAAAGCCGGTTGGCCATTGCCAGGCACCGAGATCGAAGCGCTTTGCGTACCACTCAGCACCTGGCCATTGGGCAGGGTCTCTGAAAGCGTGATCTCATGCGAACCGGGCGGCAGCGGGTTGGCGGGGATCAGTACGAAAGCCCCTTGCGAATCCGCCGTAGCGGTGCCGATTACGGTATCGCCATCCTTCACCGTTACCGAGGCCCCCGGCACGGCCCGCCCGGCCAGCACGGCATTGCCCTGCGGGTCCACGCGTACAATGTCGAAACTTGGCACGGGGGTCGTGCTGGCGGCCTCTGATGCGGGTGCCGGGGCCATCGCCACTGCGGTGGGTGCAGGCGGTGCCGGGTGGCGGCCGTAATGCAAATAAAGCAGCAGCGCACCATCACCCAGCGCCAGCAAAACCAGCACAATAAGGGCGATGAAACGCAGATTATGCCGCTTCGGGGCGGGAATACCGGTTGTGTCGTTGCTTGCCATTGCGCCCCCAGCCTGCCACGAACGCGCCAAAACTGGAAGCGAGGCTGAGTTTCATGGGTAGTTTTTCCGTCACCGTCTTTTGCGGCTCCAATCCGGGAACAGACCCGGTCTATGCCGCATCAGCCAAAGCACTTGGCGAAGGGCTGGGCGGGCGCGGCATTCGCTTGGTGTTCGGCGGCGGCAATGTGGGGCTGATGGGCATAACCGCGGCTTCAACCCTGGCTTCTGGCGGCGAGGTGACAGGCGTTATTCCAGATTTTCTGCGCCAGCGCGAAGTGGAGTTCCAGGGCCTGACGGAACTTATCGTCACCGACTCGATGCACACCCGCAAGCGCCGCCTGTTCGCGCTGGGCGATGC
>JAGWIE010000308.1 GCA_028866445.1 Rhodospirillales bacterium
TCTCCGCCACCGCCACTGAATGCGCAAACTGGCATGGCTTCACCAAATGATCCTCGCTGTTGAAAAAATCCTTGCGTGGATACAGGCTCTCCCCCTTCACGCTTAAAAATCCCGGCCCATAAACCCGCATCACCGCCGCCCGTGCCGCGTCTGAAATCCGCGCATCGGCAAACTCAGTTGGCCAGCCGCCGATCACCACAACACCCTTCGCCCGCTCCTGCTTTACAAACCGCGCAATCAGCTTCATCCCATACCCGGCCTCAATCTCTGCTGCTGTGGGTTCCACCCGCATCGGGCCGGTAAGCAGCGCTTTATCCGCTCCAGCCAGGTCATTATCTACCCGGTCGCCTTCGACATCATATTCAGCCGCCAACATCTGCGCGCCATTGCGAAACCCCAACCCAGAAAGCGGCATTTCCGCCAGTGCCTCCAGTCCGTCCCCCAGCGTGCAACAGAACAACGCCCCCAGCACCCGCCCTGGCGGCAAATGCCACAGCATTGCGCGGTCATGCTGCAACAGCATCGCGCCATCCACTAGCGCGCGATATTGCGCCGCGCTCATTGCGTATTGTTCAAGCTCCATCGGCATATAAACCACATCGCCTTTATGCAGCGTGGGCGCATAGCGGGCGAAAATTTCATCCAGCCCAATCCCCACTGCAATGCCCGCATTCTCGCAAGGCAGACCGAGCATTTTTCCCATCACCGCGCAGCTATGCGAATATGGCCCGTTAGAACCTGCAAGAATCACCAGCTTGGGCGAGGGCAGGGCGGCAAGCCGGGCGGTTTTCTGCACCATCTCCAACCGCAATGGCCCGAGAGAAAGCGGCCTCTCCAGCACCAGCCCAAACAGCAGCAGATACAGCGCCACGGAAGCCACAGCGCAAACCAGCAATCTTCGCATCAGAACTGAAAATACAAAAACGGAATTGCCGCAGGTGCAAAAAGCAACGCCTGCATACTCAGCGCGAAGCTCGCCACCAGTGCTACGCTCCGCCGCCGCACTCCCATGCTGTGCAAGTCCGGCAACGCCAGCGCCACAAACCACCCCAGTGCCAACAACAAAATGCCTTGCGGCAGGCTCATGCTGCGTGCATCGCCCAGAAAAGGAAGCACCGGCACCACATGCCCAAACGGAATCGCGCTTGCCAACATCGCAGGCACCGCCAGCCCATTCAGCCCGAACAAGCCGCGATACATGTCCGCCGCTGCGCTAAAGCTCGTGGCCCGAAACGGCACCCATGCCAATGTCACCGCCAGCAATGTAATGGCCCAGGAAACCCCGCGCGGAATCTTCAAACCTTTGCACCAGCCATGCACAACCAGAAACACCCCGTGCAGCCCACCCCACAGCACAAACCGCCACGCGGCACCGTGCCATAATCCGCCCAGCAACATCGTCGCCATTAAATTGCGTATGCGTTTGCCCTCGCCAAACCGGTTTCCGCCTAGCGGGATGTAAAGATAATCACGCAGGAACATGCTCAGTGTAATGTTCCAACGCCGCCAGAAATCGCTGATATCCCGCGCCTGATACGGCGAGCGGAAATTCAGCGGAAAGCTGATGCCAAACATTCGCGCCAGGCCAATCGCCATGTCCGAATAGCCGGAAAAATCGAAATATATCTGCAAGGCATAGGCCAGCAACGCCACCCATGCCTCGATGAAGGAGATCGCATCGCCCCGCCCCGCGGCAGCAAAACCAGGGTCGGCAAAGCGTGAAAGCCCATCCGCCAGCACGATCTTTTTTGCCAACCCGAGTAGAAAAATCTCCACGCCTTGGACCAGCCGTGCTTGCACATCCTGCCTCGGCGCAAGGGCGGCCAGTTGCGGCAAGATATGGCTGGGCCGCACAATCGGCCCGGCGATGAGATGCGGAAAAAACGCGATGAAGCAGGCGTAGTCTAGAAACGGCGGGCGTTTTACCTCGCCTTTGTAGCTGTCGACCAGAAACATGATCTGCTGGAAGGTGAAGAAGGAGATTCCTAGCGGCAGCACGATGCCCGGCACCCCGAACATGCCGGCATATTTAAACCACCCCAGCAGCCCGAGATTAAACCCCAGCCCTGCCATCAACCACCCCCGCCGCGCCGCCAACACATAATTCACGCCGATGGAGCTCAGCAGCAACGCCAGCAGCACGGGCTTCAACCAGGCATAGAAAAACAGGCTGCACCCCAGCAGCCACCACAGGCTGGCCCGGCGCCACCGCCCCAGCGCCAGGAAACCGCTCAACGCCAGCGGCAGAAAGGCCAGAATGAACAGCCTGCTGTTGAAAAGCAATTTATTAACACTCGGT
>JAGWIE010000309.1 GCA_028866445.1 Rhodospirillales bacterium
TGGGAGCTTATTTATGGAGGCATCATGGTGCGGCTGATTTCTGTCCATGTGGCGAAAGCTGGCGGCTCATCCACGCGAGAATTGCTGCGGACAGGCTTTGGGTCTCACTTCAGAGAAGATTATGGTGACAATCCGGCGGACCCTTTGAGTCGACGGCTCCTCGATCCTGTAGGCTATGCGCGACTGAAACTTGTAATGCCAGACGATACGTTGTGCATTCATGGCCATTTTCATCCCGCGAAATACGATCTCGCAGACGACATATTTTTGTTTACGATGCTGCGCCATCCTGTTGACAATATCATGTCTATTTTTTGGTTCTGGAAGACGTTTTCCGTCGGAACGGAGCCTCTCCACAGCTATTTCCTGACGCAAAATTTATCCGTTGTGGAAACGGCCCAACTGCCCATTCTGAAGCGTCTCTTCTCGGAAACTTATTTTGGCGGATTTGATATGGGCCGGTTTAATTTGATCGGCCAGCATGAGGCACGGCAAGATACACTCAATTCATTATCACAAAAAATCGGGATGCCGTTTGACCTAGCCATCCGCGAAAATGTGACGCCTGAATCTGATGAGCGATTGGAAATGATGAACAATCCGCAAATTCAGCGGCAGTTGGAAGACGTCCTTGTCGACGACATGCGCTTCTATGAGCGATATGCGCGCTAGATAAGAACATTCATCGCCAAGGCGCTGCGGGCGGCCCAGTTTAAGGCCCTATGGCCCTCATTTTAGCCCCTGTTTTTGTAAAAATCCCCTTGAATTTCTCCCGCCGCCATGCTTTACGCCCGCCTTCCCTGCCGGGTGCGTGGCATCGCGCCTGGCTATGCTCGCCCCGAATTCCCGGGCGGCCCAGACCAGGGCCTGAGCTGATTTAGCCGAAGGGGGGACATATGCCGTTATATGAAACCGTGGTGATCGCGCGTAGCGAGATCACCCAGGCACAGGCGGACGCTGTGGCCGACGCCGCCACCACCACCATCGAAACCGATGGCGGTGCTGTTAAGAAGCGCGAATATTGGGGCCTGCGCCCGCTCGCCTATCGCATCAAGAAGAACCGCAAGGGTCATTACATCCTGCTGGGTCTGGATGCACCTTCCGCCGCCGTGCAGGAGATGGAGCGCCAGCTGACCCTGCATGAAGACGTGCTGCGCTTCATGACCGTGCGTATTGAAGAGATCAGCGAGGAACCCTCCGTGATCCTCTCCCGCAAGGGCGATGAACGCGAGCGCGCGTTCCGTGGTCCCAAGCCCGCCGGGCGCTTTGAATCTGGCCGTAAGCGCGGCTTTGATGAACGCGAAGAATTCCGCGCGCGTGACGAGTTCCGCGCCGACCGTGACGAATACAGCGTCGAGGAGGATATCTGATGTCCGAAACCACCGAACCAACTGGTGGCCTGCGCCGCCCCGCCGTGGGCGCACGCCGCCCATTCTTCCGCCGGAAGAAATCCTGCCCGTTCTCTGGCGCTGGTGCGCCGGTGATCGATTATAAGGATGTGCGCCTGCTTTCCCGCTTCCTCTCGGAGCGCGGCAAGATCGTCCCGTCCCGCATCACCGCCGTATCCGGCAAGAAGCAGCGCGAGCTGGCGAAAGCCATCAAGCGCGCCCGCTTCCTGGCGCTGCTGCCCTATGTGCTGAGCTGAGGGAGGCAGGACCATGGCAAACATTGAACTGATCCTGCTCCAACGCGTTGAAAAGCTGGGCCAGATGGGTGAGCTGGTGAAGGTGAAGCCGGGTTATGCCCGCAACTTCCTGCTGCCGCAGGCCAAGGCCGTGCGCGCCACCAAGGTGAACAAGGAGCGTTTTGAGCGCGAGCGCGTGCAACTTGAGGCGCAAAACCTCAAGCGCCGCGAGGAAGCCGAGCGTATTGCCGAGCGTGTTTCCGGCCTCACCGTTACCCTTATCCGCCAGGCTTCAGAGGCTGGCGCGCTTTACGGTTCTGTCTCCAGCCGGGACATCGCCGAGGGTGCTTCCGCCGGTGGTCTGACCATCGACCGCGCCCAGGTGCTGCTGGTTCACCCGATCAAGACCTTGGGCATTTCCACCGTGCGCGTTGAGCTGCACCCGGAAGTGCATATCGAGATCAAGGTGAACGCTGCCCGTTCTCAGGAAGAAGCGGAGAAGCAGGCGCGCGGCGAAGCCATCGCCCGCGAGGAAGACGAGCAGCCGGAACTCGGCCCGCTCTTCGGCCAGGAAGAGGAAGAGCCGGCGGCCTGACCGCCAGCAGCTTTATCTGACAAAAAAAGCCCTCGCGAAATTCGCGGGGGCTTTTTTGTTGCGCCTCTTCTTTTTCG
>JAGWIE010000310.1 GCA_028866445.1 Rhodospirillales bacterium
CCGTCACGCAGATGCGCGGCGCGGGCACCATTCTGTTCGGCTTCGTTTTTGCAGGCCCGGGGCAGGGCCACAGGGTCTGGCGCGTTGGCAATCACCGCCCCAGCCTGTTCCAACGCGGTTTTAAACCAGGCGGGTTGGGTGGCTGGGTCATACCGCACGGCCTGTCCTTTCAGCGCCGCGATGGCACCGGGCAGATTCGCGTGGTCGGCAATACTCACCTCCCGCCCGAGATGTTCGCGCAGAGCCTCGGTGATTTTTTCCGGCGCCATGAACAGGCTGGCAGTGCCGTCCTTTCGCAGCAGCGCATAGCCTAGCGCGAAGGGGCAGAATTCGAGGTCTGTACCCCGAATATTGAACAGCCACGCGAGCGAGGCGCCATCGCTGAGGATCGCGGCATCCTGCCCGGCTTCCCGCAGTTTTGCGCCAATGCGGTGGCGCTTGGATGCAGCAGCTTCGCCCGCATAAGCCTCTTTGTAGGGCAGGGCCGGGGCCAGCGGAGGAGCCGGGCGGTCAACCCAGATTTTGTCGATGAGGTTTGCCGTGGGCACCATCTCCACCCCGGTGAACCGCGCCAGCGCCTCCGCGCTTATCGTCCATGGGTCAAAGCCGATCATCTGGCCCGGTGCCGCCCCGCGCAACCAGTCTTCCGGCATGTCCTCGATCAGGTGCCTGCGCTCCCAGGATTCATCCGTTTCCTGTTCCAGTTGCAGCGTATAGCGGCCATCGGAGAACACCGCCGCCCGCCCGGCCAGCACAATGGCCAGACCGGCAGAGCCAGTGAACCCGCTGATATAGGCCAGTCTTTCCGCGCAAGGCGGCACATATTCGCCAAGATATTCATCGGCGCGGGGGATGATATACCCAGCCAAACCCCTGGCCGCGCATTCAGCGCGCAACGCGGCAATTCGATTGTTATGATCTGATGACATGCATTGCCCTTTGTTATGCGTCTGGCGCTGGTCTGCTCCGGCTTTCGCAGGCGCACAAAAAAACAGGAATTCGACTATATAGCTGCAGGAAGGGACGCCGAGGCGCCCTTTGTTGAGAAGCGCTGCTGGATCATACCGACCCGGCCGCTTCGCCAGAATTGAAGGTGTATCATGTCGACGACTATCCATAACCGGCCCGTCTTGAGCAAGCTCGGGGCGCTGGTTGCGAAGCGCGAAGTTTTTGCCGCTTCCAAACCCAACCGTGGCGGATTGAGCCGTATGCTGCAAACCTGGAAAGCCCGCCGTGCCGTTGCGGCCGAACTTTATACGATGAGCGACCGTGACCTGAACGATATCGGTGTGGCTCGTAGTGAGATCCCCGCGATTCTGCGGACTGTCCGGTAATTCAGCTTACAGCTAGATAAAAAGGCCCCATCCGGGGCCTTTTTTGTGCCTTTAAATCAGGGCCTGGGAAATCATGGGCCGGAAAGCTGTTTGGGTGAGGCAAATGGTGGTGCTTTGCCGAGCACCGGAGCGGAGCGTATTCAAAATACGTGAGCACCGGAGCACAGGCTAAGCGCCGCCAGATGCCCGCCCAAACAGCTTTTATTCCGCCGCCATCACATGGCCGGGGTCGACCATGTCCATCGCGCGGTGGAAATCCACCGAGAGCAGGCGGGAGACGCCACGCTCCTGCATCGTCACGCCATAGAGCCGGTCCATCCGCGCCATGGTGAGGTGATGGTGGGTGACGACCAAAAACCGCGTGCCGGTTTCGCGCACCATGTCTTCCAGCAAATTGCAGAAGCGCTCCACATTCGCATCGTCCAAAGGCGCGTCCACCTCGTCCAGCACCGAGATCGGCGCCGGGTTGCATTTGAACACCGCGAAGATAAGCGAAAGCGCAGTCAGCGCCTGCTCGCCGCCCGAGAGCAGCGAGAGCGTGCTGAGTTTCTTGCCCGGCGGCTGCGCGAAAATCTCCAGCCCGGCTTCCAGCGGATCATCCGAGCCCACCAGCGCCAGATGCGCCTTGCCGCCGCCGAACATGCGGCTGAACAGGCTCTGGAAATGCCGGTCCACCTCGGCGAACACGGTGGAAAGCCGTTCGCGCCCCTCGCGGTTCAGATGCCCGATGGAACCGCGCAGCTTGGCCACGGCGGAGGTGATTTCATCGCGTTCACGGTCGATGGTGGCAATCGCCGCTTCCGCCTCGTTCACCTCTATCTCGGCGCGCAGGTTCACCGCCCCCATCTCTTCCCGCTCTCGCACTAGCCTTTCCCAGCGTTTGCGGGCCTTGTCCTCGGTTTCGGCGTTCAATAATTCAGGCGCGGCAGGCAGCTCCGGGTTTGCC
>JAGWIE010000311.1 GCA_028866445.1 Rhodospirillales bacterium
CAGCATGTCCAGCGGCGGCGACCGGCCGAGCGAGAGCATCTCGTTCAACTTCACCAAGATCGAAGTGAAGTTCACCCCGCAGAAAGCGGATGGCACGAAGGGCTCGCCGTTCCCGGTCACCTACGATCTGGGCCTGCAGAAGCTGTCCTAAACGTTTACGAAAAAGGCTGGGCCAACTTAAATTGGCTCAGCCTGATTCCACAATCCGCTTACCACCGCCGCCCCTCATGCAAGCTTCGCCGATTTATAGCGGCGGCGTGGCTCATGCCTGCTCCATCTTGCCTTGCCGGATGACGAGCTTACCCGTTCATTCAATACCCGGCGGGAGTGGCAGTAGGGTACATGAACGACATCATGGCAAACATCGCATAGCTTTCGGCATTATTGATCGCCTGGGCGGCTGTGAGGCCGGCTGCACGAAATTTGTAAGTATCGTCGTCAGTATAACCAATATTGCCAAAATCGGCGGTGCTAGCAAATTTATGGGACGCTTCGTGAATCGTCGTTTTGGCCGCCCATTCGGGGTCTCCATCCAAACGGTCGCTATCGAGATGGATATCTCCCCTTTTCACCGCATTGCCGCCCCGTACACCTGCATTATGATTGGATTTTTTTGAACTTACCTTGTGGCTGTTCACGTAACCGTTGGCATCACCGGAAATGGTAACTTTGAGGTTCAAATCCGTGCTGAACATCCCGTTACGAACGAGGATGTATGTTTGTTTGATGATATCGAGTGTGGTTGCGTTGGGGGCCGCAGCCAGCCGGAAATAATATTTCAGATAGTTTTGCTGCACCGCGCTTAGCCCGCCCCAGCCCGCATTCATCAGCGTGTTTGTATTGGTCAATATTTGACGCGCCAAACCAACCGCACGGCCAGCCTCGGCATTATAGCCAGTCCCACCTCCAAACACTTTGTATTTAACATGGAATTCCGGGCCAACCGTTGGCACCGCGGATTGACCGCGCCAAATAGCCATTTCCAAACAACTCCCACAGATAGATATTTTTAATTCACCATACCATACGGCATCAAAACAACTAAAATATTCCGCGTCGGCTGTCTTGTTATAAAATCGTAGCAGCCTCGAGCACGCGGCGCTCTAAACCTCCACCACCACCGCCGTCACATTGTCATTCACGCGGTGGGCCAATGCGGCGGCAATCAACAATTCCGTTGGCGGCACGCCATCTGGTGCCCCCAGCAGGCCGTGGATTTCCTGCTCGCTCAATGTTTTGCTGAGGCCATCGCTGCATAACAGAAAACGGTCGCCTGGCTGAATCTGGCCAATCACCTTGTCCAGCTCCAGCGCATCGTCATCCGCCCCCACGGCGCGGGTGATAATGTTGGCGTGAGGATGGGTTTCCGCCTCCTCTGGCCGCAGAGTGCCAGCATCCACCAGCTCCTGCACCAGAGAATGGTCCCGGGTGATTTGTTGCAACTGCCCCTGGCGCAGCAAATAAGCCCGGGAATCCCCCGCCCAGAGGCAAGCGAAATGCCTGTCCCGGATCATCAGCCCCACGAAGGTGGAGGCGATCATCACATTGCCACCGCGCCGCGCGGCTTCCTCGCGCAAAGCCGCATGAACCTCGGTTATGGCAAGGCGGATGCCCGAAAGCAGCTCCCCCGCGCCAAGATGCGTGGGCAGGCGGGAAAGCGCCTCCACGATCATGCTGGAGGCAACCTCCCCGGAAGCATGGCCACCCGCGCCATCCGCCACCGCCCATAAGCCAATATCCGGCCGGGCAAGCATATTATCCTCGTTATGTTTGCGCACGGCACCAACATCCGTCAGCGCCCAGGAGCGTGGCATCAGCATGGTTCCTCCACTGGCTGTTGGTCACGCAGCATCGCACCGGCATGGGTGGCGGCGGGCAGCAGGTCCTGAATGTTGAAATGTCGCGGCTGCACCAGCGGGCTGCCTTCCGTCCACCAGCCAAAGGCAGACAATGGCGCATCCTCAACCGGGGCCCGCAACGCGGCGGCAATGGCCTCGTGCGGTTTGTCCTCCACCACACCGGCCAACCCTTCGGCTTCCGCCAGCGCCAGCCAGTTGCCGCCCTGGGTGAGATCGTCCCCCATTGCACAGAGAATGAAGGGGTAGTGCCGCCCGGCTTTATCCATGCTCGGCAGCCACACGCCCAGCAGGCTTTGCGCCCCACAAGCGCCAGGGGGGAGAAAAAACCGCCAGATGGGGGCGGTCATCCAGGCTTGTTCCCAATCCGCACCCAGGGCCGCGCGGGATTCAAGCAAGCATTCCCGGCACCAGAGATCCA